>NZ_WWIQ01000076.1:0-820 GCF_009862985.1 Streptomyces sp. SID5464
GTCATGTCCGGGATGCCGGTGGTGACATCCACTCGCGGTTCCAGGGGTTGTCGGCGTTCTACCACGCTCCGGAGGCGGAGCGGTTGTTCGCGACGACGAAGCCGGTCAAGGAGAAGGCGGACGCGTTCGCCGACGACCTGGAGAAGGTGTCGGGCGCGTTGTCGTCATACGCCACCGAAATCCGTCCGCTGGTGGCGAAGCTGAAGCAGCTGAAGACGGACGCGGCGGCCTTCGTCTCCTCGGTCAAGGACGATGACGAGTGGGAGTACGACGAGGACAAGGTCGACGAGCACAACAAGCTGCGGGATGAGATCACCGCGACGGTCGCGGCGTTCTGGGCGGCGGAGCGTACCTGCCACAACAAGATCACCGCTCTGTGGGGCGGGACGCAGATGGTGGCCGGGGACGGTTCGAAGAAGAAGAACCAGTACGGCTTCAACGCCGAGGACATGAAGAACGCCAAGCTTCCCTGGGGCGACCCGGTGGAGGAGAAGCACCACTGGTACGAGGTCGGCCACTGGGTGAAGTCGTTCGTGTGGGACGGCCTGATCGTCGACGGTATCTGGGGCACGATCAAGGGCCTGGGCACGCTGGTCGGCTTTGGTGGCTGGGATGCGATGAAGCAGGCCTGGAAGGGTCTGGCCCAGCTGGCGACCGGCCTGGCCATCACGGCGATCCCCGGGGCGCAGACGTGGTTCTGGACGGCGTCGGACAAGGACATGCCGTCCTGGCTGCGTGACTCGCGTACCGCGATGAAGGAGACCGGCAAGGCGCTGGTGGCCTGGGACCAGTGGGGCAAGAACCCCGCCCGCGCGGCCGG
>NZ_WWIQ01000076.1:941-13964 GCF_009862985.1 Streptomyces sp. SID5464
TGGGACCAGTGGGGCAAGAACCCCGCCCGCGCGGCCGGCGCTGTCACCTTCAACGTACTGACGACGGTCTTCACCGGTGGTGCGGGTGCGGCGGCCTCGGGTGCGGGCAAGGCGGGCGCGGTCGCCAAGGCGTTGTCGGTGGCGGGCAAGGCGGGCCGGGTGATCGACCCGATGACCTACATCGCCAAGGGCGCGGGCGCCGGTCTGTCGAAGATCGGCGACATCACCAAGGGCCTGAAGGGCGTCGGAAACATCGACATCCCCACGCTCCCCGACGGCGCGGTCCACCTCCCCGACGGCCACCAGCTGGCCCCGGACGGCAACCTCGTCTCGCCCAACGGCACGATCGACACGACACCGGTTCCCCAGGGCACCACCCCGGCGGTCCCGCACGGCACCACCCCGACGCTCCCGGCCCACTGGACGACGCAGGGCGCCCCGACACCGTCGTACGCGGGGGCGGCCCACGGCGTCGACGGAGCCGCGCACACGGTGGACAACGCGGCCAATCCGGGGCACTACACCACGCCCCCCGCGGCCCCGACCCACACCCCGGGCGGCGCCTTCGACCCGGCGCCGGCTCCGTCGGCGTACGACCACGCGCCGACCGGTTCGCCGTACGGCCACGCACCCTCCGCGTCTCCCTACGGCCACGCTCCGTCGCCGGGCATGTACGATCACGCACCCGCACCGTCGGCATACGATCACGCACCGCCTCCGTCGGCGTACGACCAGACGCCTCAGCCGTCGTCGTACGACACGACCCCGGCCGCTGCACCGCACACGGGCGGTCACGACATCCCTGGCACCGGGGGGCATGGCTACGACGCCCCTGGCGCCGGTCACGCCGACGACGCCTCGCACGGCGCCGGACACGGGGACGACGCTGTTGGCCACGCGGAGGACGCGGTGCACGCCGGCGACCACGCGGACATCGGCCACGGGGTGGCGGACGCCGCCGCACACCACGGCACCGACGCACCGGCGGCTCCGGGACACCAGGGCACGGACGTACCGGGGCACGGCGGGGCCGGAGAGCCGTTCGAGTACAAGCCGATCATGTCGGCGGACGACTTCGACAACCTGGCCACCGACGCGGAGCGGCACGCGGCGGCCACGGCGGAGCTGGAGCGGGGGACCAACCCCTACCCCAGCACCAGCGACGAGGCAGGCAAGAAATACGGCGACGCGCACTGGAACGACTTCCTGGACAACCTTGACCCCAAGGCCAAGGGCGCGCTGGAGCGATACAGCAGCTTCTATTACAAGAACATCAACGGCCAGCTGCGGGACGTCGACGTGCCCCTGAAACCCCAGGTGCAGAATCTCGTCGACGACATGGACCGGGTCATGGGCGGCCGCCCTGTCCCCGAGGACATCATGGTCGTCCGAGGGACGGAGTATGACCACGTCCTCAAGGAGGTGGACTCGGTACTCGACATGGAAGGCAGAACCTTCACGGATGACGGGTTCACCTCCACGTCGCTCGGCAAGACCGCGGCCTTCGACCACCAGCCGATGATCATGCACCTTCGGGTACCGAAGGGCACGCCGGCCCTCTGGATCGACCACATCTCACTGAACAAGGGCGAGCGGGAGCTGTTGCTCGCTCGCGGTTCGCAGTACAAGGTGACGCGCGTCTTCCAGGACACGGCCGGCAAGTGGCACGTCTATGGAGAGGTTTTGCCGAGGAGCTCTTAGCGGACGCCCCGCCCGGGAGCACCAACAGGGAAAGACGTCGTCGCCGGCCGCGCCGACACACAGGAGAATGGACTTCATGAGCAGCGAGAAACCAGTCCCGTCGCGCTTTGAGGAAAACCTTCAATTCAAGCAGGTGGCAGGCCCGGCGACGTATAGCATCACCACCGATGGGCCCGTCCTGTACCTGAGCGTCGCAGACCGTACAGGCACTGTCATTGGTTACGTGTGGGCGAACGACAAGGACGATGCGGCCGGCTGGGTCGTGCCGCCGGGGCTCCCGGCCAATGCCGTCAACGCCGGTGGCAGGTGGGTGCGAGCTCTGCGCGCCGGCAAGGCCCGGCAACTCGCTCCGACCGTCCTCCTTGCCGAGCTGGCACGCGGCGTGAACGACAGCGAGCAGAGCCACGCAGTTCCGGATTCCCTCACTGAGGTACCGACGCTTGCCGTTCTCAAGGAGCACGCCGCTGGCGGTTGAGCGGCCGGTAAGCACGACGCCGCTGTCATGAACCATACGCAGCCCCGGGCGTTCGCCGAAGGCGGGATCTGGTACGCCAGGCTGGAGGAGGCCGAGGCCCTCGCCGAGTTCCTGGCAGACCCGGAACCGGGCGGCAGGGGCCGTCCCCTGCCAGGCTCCCTCACTGACGCCCCGAACGCGGCCGCAGTCGAGGCCCTTGCCGCGGGCGACCCTGCACTGGGCCGATCCGCCTCCGAATGAGGAGCCCCGAGACAGCAGCATGAACAACACCGTGCATTACATCACCGTCACCGCCCCCGACAGCGAGGTGATCGGATACGCCTGGGCAGAGGCCGGCGCTGACGACGTCGAGTGGGTCGACCGCAGGGCGAGCAGCGTCAGCGCCTACAAGGCGAGCATGGAGTGGTACAAACGGATCCGTGAGGCCCGGAAACGTGGCCTCACCCCCCTCGGCGTGCTGAACCTGCTCAGTCACGAACCCGGCGTCGGCCCCGTCACCAAGGCCGCCGACGCCGCCGTCGTCGAGGAACTCGCCCGCGTCGTCACCCCGGCCGACGACCAGCGTCTCCTCGACCAGCTCGATCGTGATGACCCCGAGGCGTGGCGGGAGCTCGGCGACGCCTTCGACGCGCTCACGGACGAGGACCGGGACGTGCAGTGGGGCGGTGGGCAGAAGTCGCCGAGCGGTGCCATCCACGTGCCGTTCCCCATGTACAGCCAGGGGGTGCACCGGGCCGTCGACGCCCTCCTCGGCGTCGGTGCCGTCACGCCCGAGCACCGGTGGATGGACAACCCCGTGCCCACGCCCTCGCCTGAGGGCACGCTGCGGCCCGCCGACGCCGTGCGGGCCGCCACCGCAGTGGTGCGCGGGGAGAAGTTCTGCGACGGGACCATCGACAACGCCCTGAAGAGCGGCCTGCTTGACGCCGTCGTGGCATCACTACGCGCCTGGTACGCCGACCCTGCCGCCGTGCAGCCCCGTCCCCCTGCCCCGGCCGACGCCCGACCCGACAGCGGCCAGGCCCACCGCCTCCCTCAGCAGGACCTTCCGGAACCCCCGGATCCGTCCTCCCCCATGTGCAGGTTCTGCGGAGGTTCTCCCGCCGCGGACGTCGCGTTCCGCGCGCACCGGGGCCTCGTCGTCCTCATGGGATTCCGGAAGACGGACGGTCCGATGTGCATGACCTGCGGACTGGCCGTGTACCGAGCGCTGACCACCCACACACTCGCCTGGGGCTGGTGGAGCCCCCTCTCCCTCTTCGTCTTCGCGCCGCTCACGCTGGTCCGCAACGCCCTGGCCGTGCGCAAGGTGAAGCGACTCCCCGCCCCGGGCCCGGGCACGCTCGGCCCCCGCTACGACCCCGGCGTACCCGTGCGGCGACGGCCCCGCGCGTACATCGCGCTCGTCCCGGTGCTGTGGGTGCTCTTCATGATCGTGACAGGGCTGTCCGGAGGAGTGTGAAGACGCCCGCAGAGTGCCCACACCCCGGTTGTACGGGTGGCGCCTTCGTGTCCTATGTTGCGGGAGCGAAGCTAGGGGGATCGCATGCCGCAGGAGATGAGTCTCGCCGAGGTCGAGGCCGTCGCTCGCACCGCGCACGCCGGACAGACGGACAAGGCCGGGCGGCCGTACGCCGAGCATCTGTCGGCCGTAGCCGAAGGCGTGCGCGCCCGCGGCGGGAACGACGAACTCGTGGCCGCCGCCTGGCTGCACGACGCACTGGAGGACGGCGTCCTCAGCGAGGAGTGGCTCGACGCGGCCGCCCTCACGCAGCACACCAAGGACGTCGTACGGGCCATGACCAAGCGGCCGGACGAGGAGCCGGAGGCGTACGCCCACCGGATCCTGGCCACCCCGGGCGCTCGGCTGGTCAAGGCGGCCGACCTGGCGCACAACGCCGACCCCCACCGCCTCGCCGCACTCGACGAGCACACCGCCCGGCGGCTCACGCAGAAGTACGCCGCCATGCGGAAGCACCTCGGTCTGGCCCCGGGCGACTGACCACGCATCAACAAGGCACAGGACGACTGAATGGCACGGGACTACGACAGCCAGCTGCTGGAGTCGGTGGCGGTGCGCCGGCGCCGGATGCGCGACGCGCTGCTGTTCGGCACGCAGCGTGCGCGGCGGACGGCGGACGAGCGGTTCGGCAAGGTGTTCGCGGGGATCGCGATCGCCGCCGTACTGTGCGCCGGCTGCATCGGCTGGTCCTTCCTCCAGGCCACGCTGGCGAAGCAGAAGGCGGAGGAGAAGAAGCAGCAACAGCAGCAGGAGCAGCTGTACGACCCGGCGCCCAGCACCTCCTCGAGCGGTGCCGGCGGCAAGGGTGCGGAGAAACAGTGAACGGGGCGTGCGCGGACGGCGCGAGCGGATCGCAGCGCGGCCGTGGCCGAAAAAACGCGATGATAGGTTCCGGTGAGTGGTGAGCGCAGCAACGATGTCTCGGACCCAGCTGAGCCGGGTCACCCTGATCGGCGAGCGACGACGAGCCGACCTGGTCCTGCCGTCGGACACTCCGATCGGCCAATTGCTTCCGGACATCCTCCAGTTGCTGGACGACCGGGCCGCCACCCGGCCGACCACCCGGCAGCTGATCACGTCCGACGGATCGGCGCTGCCCCATGACGCGACGCTGGCGTCGGCCGAGGTGCCCGACGGCGCCGTGCTCCGCCTCGTCCGGGCGCACGCCGCACCGCCGGCGCCGGTCGTGCACGACGTCACCGACCAGGTCGCGGACGACCTCGACCTGAGGACCTGGCGCTGGCGCCCGGCCGCCCGCCGCATCAGCGCCGGCGTGGCCACCGTGGTGTTCGCCGTGGCCGCGGCCGTCCTGGCCCGGCAGGAGTTTTCCCTGGAGTCCGTCACCACGGGGCTCGCGGTCGTCACCGCCCTGTTCCTGATCGCCGGCGCGGCCATCGCCCGGATCGGCCAGGGCAACCAGGGCCTGGCCACCGCGCTGCTGCTCGCCGCCGGCGGGCTCGGCCTGCTCACCGCCTGGACCGCAGCCGACGCCCACGACTGGGGCGGGACGGCCCGGCTGGCCGGTATCGCCGCCGCACTCGTGGTCACCCTCGTGCTGCTGGCCTACTGCTCGCCGCTCGGCAAGGGCGGCCTGATCGGGGCCGGGGCGATCGTCGTGGTCGCCCTGGTGTGGGAGGCCGTCGCCCTCCTCCAGGACCGGGCGGACCGGATCGGCGCCGTGATGGCCGTGTTCTCCATCATCCTGCTCGGGCTGCTGCCCCGGTTCGCGCTGATGGCCTCGGGACTCACCGCCCTGGACGACAAGCGCTCCACGGGGACGTCCGTGAGCCGGCACCAGGTCGCCAACGCCCTCGCCGCCACCCACCGCGGGCTCGCCCTCGCCACCATCGTCACCGCGTCGTCCGCCGCCCTCGGCGGCTGGATGCTGACCACCGCGAAGGAGCCGACCGTCTGGACGGTGGGCCTCGCCTCGCTCGTGGCCGTCGTCCTGCTGTCCCGGGCACGGGCCTTCCCCCTGGTCGCCGAGGTCGTGGCGCTGTTCGCGGCGGCCGCGCTGCTCGTCGTGCGCCTCGCGGTGCTGTGGCTGGACCACGCCGGGGGAGCCGGCGCGCTGGTACTTCTGGGGGCCGCGGCACTGCTGCCGCTGCTGGTCCTGGGCATCGAGCCGCCCGACCACATCCGGGTGCGGCTGCGCAGGTTCGCCGACCTGATCGAGTCCCTCGGCGTGATCGGGCTCTTCCCGCTCGCCATCGGGGCGTTCGGCATCTACGGGCAGCTGCTCAACAAGTTCTGAGGCTTCGAAGACCAGACGCCCACCCTGTCGCTCCCGCGGAACGACACGGCGGGACGTGGCAGGAGAGAAGGGCGACATGCCGAGCGGGGACAACTGGCAGAACGACGTGCTGCGCGATCTGAGGGGCGGCCCGCCCCAGCAGCCGCAGCAGACGTCCCAGCAGCGGAACCAGCAGCAGCCGGCGGCTCAGCAGTCAGCCGCCCAGCAG
Source organism: Streptomyces sp. SID5464 (assembly GCF_009862985.1). Taxonomy (NCBI): domain Bacteria; kingdom Bacillati; phylum Actinomycetota; class Actinomycetes; order Kitasatosporales; family Streptomycetaceae; genus Streptomyces; species Streptomyces sp. SID5464. The sequence goes on from NZ_WWIQ01000076.1 coordinate 7,102, forward strand.
GCGTTCCCGCAGCAGGGACAGGGACACGGGCAGGGGCAGGGGCCGGCACCAGCCTACGGCTACCCGCAGCAGTACCAGCAGCCCACGCCCGCCGAGCAGCAGCAGACCTATCCCGCGCAGGGACAGCAGCCGTACCCCGACCCGGCCTACGCCCAGCAGGCCTACGCCGAGCAGCAGGCCTACGCCGAGCAGCAGGCTTACGCCGAGCAGCAGGCTTACGCCCGGCAGCAGGCCTACGCCGAGCAGCAACAGCACGCGCAACAGCAGGGGTACACCGAACAGCAGCAGCACCAGCACGCCCAGCAGCACGCCTACGCCCAGCAGCACGCCTACGCCGAGCAGCAGGCCTACGCCGAGCGGCACGCAGCCGAGCAGCAGCCCGCCCAGCGGGAACAGCCCCAGCCGCAGCAGTACGCGCAGCCGGCCCCCGCGCCCCGCGCCCGCGCCTCCCGTTCCACCCCCGACAGCCGCCCGGTCCTGGACCAGAAGCTCGCCGGGGCGGGCACCGGGCCCCGGCGCGGCGAGCCGTTCGCCGCGCGCGCCCTGAGGGCCGTACGCCGTACCGTCTCCTCCTCCGCGGCCCGCGAGGTGGCGGAGACCACCGCGACCGCCGAGATCCTTCAGCAGCCGGTCACCACCGGCCGCCAGATAGCGGTGACCTCGATCCGCGGCGGCTCGGGCAAGACCACGGTCGCCGCGCTGCTGACCGCCACCTACGCCCACTACCGCCAGGACCCGGTCCTGGCCGTCGAGGCCGACCCGGCGCTCGGCTCGCTGCCGCTGCGGCTCGGCGCGGAGAGCCTGCGCTGGACCACCGGCGATCTCGCCGACGTCGTCGAACCGCAGATGACGCTCCTCGACATCACCGGCTACCTCGTCCAACTGCCCGAGAACGCCTGGCTGCTGCCCGGCAGCCAGGGACAGGTCGGGGCCATGCTCGACACCAAGGGCTACGAGCGGATCATGGTGGCGATGCGCCGCTACTTCGGCGTGACCGTCGCCGACTGCGAGACGCTGCCCGCCGAGGTCGCCCGCACCGCCCTGTCCGCCGCCCAGGCCCGGATCCTCACGGTCCCCGCGACGCTGGAGGGCATCGCCAGCACGCACGCGGTCCTGGAGTGGATGCGCGCCCTGCCCCGGGACATCACCACCTCCACCGTCGTCGTGCTCACCGAGACCGTGCCGCACACCGGCATCGACCTGGAGAAGGCGGCCGAGCAGCTGAAGGCGACGGGGGCGAGCGTGCGGGTCCTGCCCTACGACCGGCATCTGGCGGCCGGCGGCACGATCCGCACCGAGCTGCTCGCGCGGGACACCAGGGAGGCCGCCACCCGCCTGGCGGCGGAGGCCTTCCAGCTCTCCCACAAGCGCCGCTGACCCCTCCCGCACACGAAGGGAACCCAGGACCGACAGGACAGGTCAACCACGATGAGCACCCGACTGATCCACCGGCCGGCCCGGACCACCAGGCCCCCGGCCGCCCCCGAACCGCGCACCATCGAGGCCCCGCCCAACCTGCCCGACGGCAAGACGGGCTCGATCGCGACCTCGCTGCTGCCCGTCGCGGGCGTGATGTCCTCCGTCGTGATGATGACGGTCGTGCGCAACAGCCAGTTCGCGGGGCTGGGCGCGATCATCCTCCTCGTCACCGTCATCGGCTCGCTCGTCATGCTCTTCACCCAGCGCGGCAAGGCCCAGCGCACCCGCCGCACCCAGCGCGAGGCCTACCTCTCCTACCTGGAGGACCTGCGCGAGGAGCTGTCGAAGGAGGAGCGGGAGCGGCGCGAGAGCACCCAGGTGCTCAACCCGGCGCCGGACGCGCTGTACGACATCGTGCGCGACCCCGCCCGGTTGTGGGAGCGGCGCCGGCTCGACGCCGACTTCCTGCGGGTCCGCGTCGGCACCGGCGAGATGCCGGTGCGCGACCTGAAGGTGGCCCCGCCGGGATCCTCCGTGCTCACCCCTCCCGACGAGTTCATGCTGAACGAGGCCTCCGCCCTGGTCGCGCGCTTCGCCAACGGCACCGAACTCCCGCTCACCGTCCCGCTCGACCGCGTCGGCAACATCACCGTCATCGGCCGGCGCGAGGACACCCTCCGCGTCGCCCGCGCGCTGATCGCGCAGGCCGCCGCCACCCACGCCCCCGACGACGTGGCCATGGCGCTGGCCGTGCCCGGCGACCGCATCGCCGACTGGGAGTGGGCCAAGTGGCTGCCGCACCTGCTCGACCCCGAGCAGTTCGACGGCCCCGTCGCCGCCCGCCGCATCGCGCCCTCCCTGCCCCAGCTGGCCCGGCAGATGGGCGCCGAACTGCGCCGCCGCGCCTCCTACGCCGCCGAGGTCCGCCGCGGCCTGTCCGGCAAGGACGCCCTCGCCATGACCTCCCGGCTGCTGGTCCTCGCCGACGCGCACGGCGCCGACGCGGTGGACCTGCCGCGCCCCGACGACGCCGTGGGCCTGCGGGACATGAGCGTCACCGTGCTGCACCTGCTCGACCAGCGCGTGCAGGAGCCCGGCAGCGTGGGCGTGCGCATCACCGTCGACGGTGAGCGCGTCGCCATCGAGGACCTGCGTGAGAAGACGCCGATCAGCGCCCACGGCACCGTCGACGAGATCGGCGTCCCCTTCGCCGAGGGCCTCGCCCGGATGCTCGCCCCGCTGCGGCTGTCCGCGGAGTCGATGGCCGACGCCCCGCTCACCGGCCCGGTCGACTTCGCCCAGCTGCTCGGCATCGACGACGTGGCCGAACTCGACCTCCACCGGCTGTGGGCGCCGCGCGGCGAACGCGCCTTCCTGCGCGTGCCGATCGGCGTCAGTGACGCCAAGGAGCCCGTTCTCCTGGACCTGAAGGAGTCCTCCGAGCTGGGCATGGGCCCGCACGGCCTGTGTGTCGGCGCCACCGGCTCCGGCAAGTCGGAGCTGCTGCGCACCCTCGTCCTCGCCCTCGTCGCCACGCACCCGCCGGAGGACCTGGCCATGGTCCTCGTCGACTACAAGGGCGGCGCCACCTTCGCCCCGTTCGCGCACCTGCCGCACGTCGCCGGTGTCATCACCAACCTGGAGAACCAGGCGGGCCTGGTCGAGCGCGTCCACGCCTCCCTCGCCGGCGAGGTCAAGCGCCGCCAGCAGGTGCTCAAGGACGCGGGCAACGTCGCCGACATCGGCCACTACGCCGCGCTGCGCGCCGAGAAGCGCCCCGACCTGGAGCCGCTGCCGCACCTGTTCGTCGTCATCGACGAGTTCGGCGAACTCCTCACCGCCAAGCCGGACTTCATCGACTTGTTCCTGTCCATCGGCCGGATCGGCCGGTCCATCGGCGTGCACCTGCTGCTGTCCAGCCAGCGCATCGAGGCCGGCAAGCTCAAGGGTCTGGAGACCTACCTGTCGTACCGGCTCGGTCTGCGGACCTTCTCCCCGGACGAGTCCCGTACGGTCCTGGACACCACGGACGCCTTCCACCTGCCCCCGCTGCCCGGCTTCGGCTACCTCAAGGTCGACACCAGCCACTACGAGCGGTTCAAGGCCAGTTACGTCTCCGGCGCCTACCGCGGCCCCGTCCAGCACGAGGAGGAGGACACCGGGCCGCTCGCCCTGGAGTACCAGGCCTACAACACCCTCGGCCAGGGCGACTCCGACGCGCCCGAGGAGCCGCAGATGCGGCGCCGGGAGACGGGCCCCACCGAGATGGGTGTGATGATCGACCAGCTGGAGCGGTCCGGTGCCCGCGCGGTGCGCCAGATCTGGCTGCCCCCGCTGCCCGCCGCGGTCCCGCTCGACAAGGTCGCCGGCCCGGTGCAGGTCGGTCCGCGCGGCATGCAGCTCGCGGGGCGCCGCGGCCCGCTGCAGGTGCCGCTGGGCACGATCGACGACCCGACCAGGCAGTGGCAGGGCCAGTGGTACCTGGACCTGACGCTCGCCGGCGGCCACGCCGCGATCATCGGCGGCCCCCAGTCCGGCAAGACCACCCTGTTGCGCACTCTCGCCCTGTCGCTGGCACTGACCCACACCCCGCAGGAAGTGGGCGTCTACGGCCTCGACCTGGTCGGCGGCGGCCTGCAGGCCCTGTCGGGGCTGCCGCACGTCGGCGGCATCGCAGGCCGGGCCGACCGGGAGCGCGCGGCCCGCACCATTGACTCGGTGCGCGCCATGCTCGACCAGCGCGAGGAACTGTTCCGGGTGCACGGCATCGACTCGCTGGAGCAGCTGCGCACCCTGCGTGCCGCGGGCCGGGTGCCCGAGCTGGCCAGCACCGAGATCGTGCTGCTCATCGACGGCTTCGGCGCGCTCCGCGACGACTTCGAGGACCTCGACGAACCGGTCGTGGACATCCTCAAGCGGGGCAGCGGCTACGGCATCCACGTCGTCGCCGGCATGCTGCGCTGGAACGACGTGCGCATCGCCACCCAGTCCCAGTTCGGCACCCGCGTCGAACTGCGCCTGAACGACCCGAGTGAGTCCAGCATCGACCGCAAGCTCGGCGAGACCCTCTCGCCCGAGGAGAAGGGCCGCGTCCTCACCGACCGCAAGCTCTTCGCCCAGGTCGCCCTGCCCCGCACCGACGGCCTCGCCGACACCGCCGACCTCGGCGCGGTCCTGGAGACCACCGCCCGGCAGATCCGCGCCACCTGGACCGGCGAGGTCGCCCAGCCGGTACGCGTGCTGCCGCACGTGCTGGAGGCGCACCAGCTGCCCGGCCCGGCGGCCGAACCGCGCCGCGTCCCGGTCGGCCTGGACCAGACGCAGCTGGCCCCCGTCCCGCTCGACCTGTTCCACCACGACCAGCACCTGCTGATCATGGGCGACAGCGAGTGCGGCAAGACCAACCTGCTCAAGGTGATCGCCCGCGGCCTGATCGAGCGCTACGGCGACAAGGAGCTCGTCTTCGGCGTCTTCGACCCGCGCCGGGGCCTGCGCGGCGTCATCCCGGAGGAGTACCGGGGCGGCTACGCCTACAACACCAAGCTGTGCGCCGGCCTCGCCGCCGGCATCGCCTCCGAACTGGAGAAGCGGCTGCCCGACGAGAGTGCCGACGGCGCGGACCTGGAGCCGGGCTCCTTCTCCGGACCGCGGATCGTGATCCTCGTCGACGACTACGACGTCCTCACCACGGCGGGTCAGCAGCCGCTCGCGCCCTTCGTGCCGTACATCCCCTCGGCCGTCGACATCGGGCTGCACTTCGTTCTCACCCGCCGCGTCGCGGGCGCCTCCCGGGGCCTGTACGAGCCGCTGCTGCAGAGCCTGCGCGAGTCCGGCGCCTCGGCACTGGTGATGTCGGGCGACCGCAGCGAGGGGCAGCTCTTCCCCGGCGTGTACGCCGGTCCGCAGCCGCCCGGCCGGGGTGTGCTGGTCCGCAGGGGCGAACCGAGCCGGCTCATCCAGACCGTCTACGAGGGGACGAGGTAAACGCGTGACGAAGGATGTCATCGCCCTCACGAAGAAGATGCCCGACCCGCTGAGCGTGCTCGCCGGCCTGCTCTCCGGCGGGCCGGACCTGCTGGCGGGCACCGAGGGCGAAGGAGCCGTGGTGCAGCTCTGCGACCAGCAGGGCCGCCCGCTCGTCTCCGTCGAAGCGCCGCTGCTCGTACAGGTCAGGGGAGAGGCCGAGCGGCTGCTCGGCGCCCAGGAGCCGGAGGTGCCGTACTGGTGGACCGAAGCCCGGGCCACCACCGGCGTCCAGGAGGCGGAGGAACTCGCCGGGACGTTCGCCGCCCGCATCGCCACGCTGGTCGGCGGGACGGCCTGGCCGCCGCAGGCCGCCTGGTCGATGGCCGTGGTCAAGACGGACGGGATGACGGTGGCGCCGGCGCCGGCCGCCGCCCAGCCGGCCGTGGACGTGCTCACCGACAAGGTCGCCGTCGTCATCCAGGACCGTCCCGTGGTCGCGATGACGGCCTGGCTGTCGGACGCCTTCCGCGCTGCCGGGAACGCGGGTCTGGGACTCCAGATCGTCACCCCCGCGGGGACCCGCCTCTCCCCGGCGGTGCGGGGCAGCCTGCCGGGCTGGCCGTCCCGCTGGGTGGTGCAGGACGACCGGGACGGCTACTACGACGGTCTGTCCGGCGCGGTCCTCCAGTGGAGCAACGGCATGTTCGTGACGGTCGAGTCACCGCAGGCGACCCCGGAGGACCCGCGCACGCCCGTCGCCGCCTCCTTCCAGGAGGGCATCCAGGACACGGGCGAACGCCAGCTGGCGATCTCCTTCCGCACCGTCCACCCGGCCGACGACCGGCTCGTCCTCGGCGGTGCCGTGGAAGCCGTCTGGCGGGACGTCACCGGTGAGCCACCGGCGGGCTGGGGCACCGAGGAGCCGGCCAACCTCCCGTGGTCACTGCGGCAGTTGACCGACGTCGCCCACGAGCGGGCGCCCGAGCCGACCTGGCTGGTGGTCGTCGGCACGCCGGAGCGGCCGGGCCTGGCGACGGTGCGCATCACCCGGACGAAGGGCGGCGTGGAGGAGGACGTGACGCTGGCCTTCGGGTACGGACCGGGGGAGCGGATCCCGACGGACGCCGTGGCCGCCGCCGCGGAGAGCCTCGCCACCCGGCACGACCTCCAGTCGATGCTCGTCCAGATCCGCCGGGCCCGCCGCGACCTGTCCGTCCCGGCCCGCTTCGAAGGCCCCGGCGTGCCCTTCGCGTTCGTGCTGGGCGCCGAGGAGGTCCGTCAGATGCCGGGCGACCGGGCCCGGCGCACACCGCTGCCCGAGGCGCCGCGGGAACTGGGCCCGAAGACCCGTCCGGCCCTGTACTACCCGTTCCGGGGCGACCCGTCGGACCTGTCCGGCTGGCAGGACTTCGAGCGCCTGATGCGACACCTGAAGGGCACCTAGGGTCTGTCGTTTGGATCACGTCGCAGACGCGGGG
>NZ_WWIQ01000076.1:14103-65528 GCF_009862985.1 Streptomyces sp. SID5464
CACTTCCCTGCGACCTGATCCAAACGACAGGCCCTAGTCCCCGGCCGGGACACCGAGACAGCGCAAGGGCCCGTACTCGCGATGAGTACGGGCCCTTGGGCGTGCGTTCACGGGCGGTCAGCCCACGGTTGCCTTCTCGCGCTCGCGCCGCTCGGCGCTCTGGCGCTCACGGGCCACCTCGGCCGCGTCCCGCTTGAAGGCCCACTCCATCTTCGGCTCCATCGCGAACCGGAAGACCCGCCGCACCGGCTTGGTGCACAGCGCCGTCACGACGGCCGCCGCGGCGACGGTCACGGCGATCTCACCGAGCGGCTGGTGCATCCACGTCGGCTCGAACCAGCCCTGGTAGTCGCCGGCCTTCACCAGGAAGCCGTGCAGCAGGTAGCCGTAGAGCGTGCCGGCGCCGAGCGCGGTGAACCACATGTGGCGGCGCGGCACCCAGGCGAAGAAGCAGGCGGTCAGCACCAGGGAGCAGCCGAACATCGCGAGCACCATGACCGGGCCGGTCCACCACGGCGCGCCCAGCTCCTGCGCGGCGTCCCGGTGGTAGAACCACGCGGTGTTCATGCGCGGCACGGCCCACCAGCTGAAGACAAGCGCGGCGGCGAACACGGGCACCGAGGCGATCCGCACGGAGCGGCGGCGCACCATGTGGAAGTGCTCGGGCTTCATCACCAGGCCCAGCACGAAGAACGGCAGGAACTGGAGCACCCGCTGGAGGTCGAGGTCGTCACCGATCTCCGGGCTGACGGTCGCCAGCATCGCGAGGCCGAGCGCGAGCGGCAGCGGCCAGCGCGCCATCTTCCAGATGGGGGTGGTGAGCCGCCAGATGAACAGCGCGCACAGGAACCAGGTCAGGTACCAGGGGTCGAGGAGGCTGATCTCCTGGTGCGGGTCGTTGTCGATGAACCGCTTGAAGAGCGGGTAGGCCGTCTCGAAGACGATGTACGGCACGGCCACGCCGGTGATGAGGCGCTTGAGCCGGTCGGGCCGCATGTCGAAACTGCGCGAGAAGTAGCCGGAGATGATGATGAACGCCGGCATGTGGAACGCGTAGACGACCTGGTACGCGGCCTCGAGTACCCGGCTGTCGCCCTTGAGCGGTTCCCAGGCGTGGCCCATGGCCACCAGCACGATCGCGAGGTACTTGGCGTTGTCGAAGAACGCGTCGCGCTGCTTGCCGTTCTGCTTCTTCTGGGGGCTCTGCGGCGAGCGCGGGCTCGGCACTCCGTCGGCAGAGGACTGTGCCGGGGGAAGTGGCGCCCTGCGGTCGCCGTTCGGTCGCAGCGAGTTCGTCACAGACCCTCCCACCAGGAGCTCGGGGAGACGATCCGGGACCTCGCTGCGCTTGCGGGGGACGAGGCAGCGTGGAACATCTGAGGCACCCTAGCGTTCCCAGCGGCTATTCGTAAAACGCCGGATGTGAATCCCGGCTATTCACTGTGGGTACCCCGGATTTCAGGTAGTTGACGTCCTTGTCGGAGTGATGGCCAACACATCACCGGACGGCGGACTGTGTTCATCACACCCACCCTGCTTGTCGTGATACTTCCGGACTAAGCGGTGCATAAGACCAGCAGGCGACTCCGGCGGAATGTCCACTTCCGTGCCTCTCCGATGCCTGACCGCAGGGCCGTTGAGGAACTTGCGAGGGTAATTCGAATTAGCTGCGAACGCGTTGTGTGGACACGGAAACGATGCGGTCGAATTCCCTGTGCGGGTGGCCCATCGAATTGTCGTACGAGTCACAGCCGTTCGGCCCGTGGCCCCGAGCGGCGCACCCGGTCCGGACACGAGTGAGGTGGTCGATGTGTCACGGGCCGCATAGCCCGGCCGGGTTGGTGGCACGATGGTTCTGGCGGGGTGCGCGTGGTCGCGTCCCCGGGCCGGGAGAGCGGACCGACCGAGGGTGTGATCAGTTGTGGCCATTTCACTGTCTGTGGTGCTGCTGTTGGCGATCATCCTTGTGGTGTTGCTGAGAGGGGGATCCATCAAGGCAGGACCCGCGATCGTGGCGATCCTCTTCGGCTTCTTCCTCGCCTCGACCGGCATGGCCCCGTCCATCAACCGGTTCCTCAACTCGATAGCGGAGACCATCAACTCCATCAGCTTCTGACCGGGCCGGTGCCGCCGGCCCGAGGAGCGTGGGGATACGCTCCTCCCCGACCAGGGGACAGTGCGTGACGGGGGGAACGTACGGGGATGGCGCTGCGCGACTCCGACCCGGCCGAGGTGGGTGGCTACCGCATCGAGGACCGCCTCGGCTCCGGCGGCATGGGTGTGGTCTACCTGGCCCGTTCGGCCTCCGGCCGGCCCCTCGCGATCAAGGTCGTCCACGGTCAGTACGCCGACGACGACGAGTTCCGCGCCCGGTTCCGCCGCGAGGTGGCAGCCGCCCGCCAGGTCAGCGGCGCCTTCACGGCCCCTGTCGTGGACGCGGACGCCGACGCGATGCGCCCCTGGATGGCCACCCTCTACATTCCGGGCGCGGACCTCGGCACCCACGTCCGCGAGCACGGCCCGCTCCCCCTGCCCCGCCTGCGCGAACTCGCCGCAGGGCTCGCCGAGGCGCTGCGCGACATGCACCGCGCCGGAGTCGTCCACCGCGACCTGAAGCCGGCCAACGTGATGCTCGCCGACGACGGCCCCCGCGTCATCGACTTCGGCATCTCCCGCGCCGCCGAGTTCGCCGCCTCCGACGTCCTCACCCAGACCGGCCGGGTCATGGGCACACCGCCCTTCATGTCCCCGGAACAGTTCGCGTCCCCCCAGGACGTCGGCCCGGCCGCCGACGTCTTCTCCCTCGGCTCGGTCCTCGCCTACGCCGCCACCCGTCGCGGCCCCTTCGACAGCCCGAGCCCCTACGAGACGGCTCTGCGGGTCGTCGAGGGCGAGCCGGAACTCTCCGGCGTACCGGACGAAATGCTCCCCGTCATCCGCCTCTGCCTGAAGAAGCACCACAAGTCCCGCCCGACCGCGGCAGACCTGCTCACCCTGCTCCGCGAGGGCAGCGCCCCCGCCGGCCACCCCCTGCCCGCCACCGGGTCACCCCGGACCCTGCGACCGGGGCCGGGCGCACGGCCGACCGAGCCCGCCGGGACGGTATGGCCCGACGCCGCGCGCACGGACCGGGCGGAAGCCGTGCGCCCCCCGCTCGTGTCCGACCGGACGGACACCGAGCCGGGCGAGGCCCCGCATCGCCGCCTCGACAGGACCCCGGCCGAGCAGCACGAACCGCCGCACGATCCGGCCGCGGCACCGGCGCCCGACGCCGAGCGCGTCCGCAGGCGCCGCAGGCACGGCCTGATGCTGGTCTCGGCCGCCGCGGCCGTCGTGCTCGCCGCGCTCGTCACCACCACCATGGCCCTCATCCCCGACGGCGACCGCGCCCCCTCGTCCGAGGCGGCGCCCGCCGATCTTCCCGAGGGCTGGAAGCCCTGGGCCGCCCGGGCGAAGGGCCCGGAGGGGGGCCGGATGCTCCCGGGTGACTCCTCCTTCCGGCGCTGCGCGGCCGTGGACACGTCCCTGGTGTGCGCCGGAGCCCAGATCATGGCGACCCGCTTCGATCTGGCCGACGGTGGCCCCACATGGACCCGGTTCGTCGACCCCACGGCGCCGGACGGCGTGTCCAACTCCCCGGGCGGGATCATCGGCACGAGCCGGGACCGCGTCTACGCCTACCAGGCGGACGAACGGCAGATGGCCGACGGCGCCGGCCCGCTGTTCACCTACAGCGTCGCCGCCCTGGCCGCCGGCACCGGCGAGGTCCTGTGGCGGACCGAGACGGCCGACGGCCAGATGGCGAGCGCCCCCGACCGGGAGCAGGGAAGCGCCGTGGCCGTCCCGGAAGGTGTCGTCACCTTCTACGGCGGCCAGGGCGACCAGTACGCGCTGCTGGCCGCCGACACCGGCAAGGTCCTCTGGAAGCGCCCGCAGCCGCAGGCCCGAGAGGGCTGCCGACTGCGCGCCGCGGACCGCCGGGCCTACCTGATCTGCACCGACGGGGACCGGACGAACGGCACCGCCCGCACCAGCGTCTCCCAGCTCGGCGCGGCCACCGGCGAGCCGCGCTGGACGGTCGAGGCGAAGGGCGCCCTGGACATGCTCGGCCGGGACGGGAACCGGCTGGTGCTGGCGGACGCCCATGCGCCCGGTTCCGGCCTGACCCGGATCGACCTCTCCTCGCGCGCCCTCACGACCCTGCGGCTCTCCGGCACACTGTCCGACGCATCTGCCGCGTACCTCGTCCGCGGGACCGTCTACCTCACCCGCGGCAGCGGCGGCGTCAGCGCGGTCTCCCCCCGCACGGGCCGGACCCGCTGGGTCAGCAACTCCACCGTCGAGCAGCAAGGGCCCCCGACCGCCTCCGCCACGCACGTGTACTTCGCGTCCCCCAGCGGCCGGGTGGCGGCCCTGAGCGTCGGCACCGGCAAGGTGGAAGGCACCCGCACCGGCCGCGACGACAGCGGCGAGCCCGACAACACCACCGGCGCACCCCTCACCCTGGTCGGCGACGCCCTGTACATCCCGTACGGAGAGCGCTCGGTCTACACGGTCGACGTACGCGACCTGTGAACCCCCGGCCGTCGGCTCAGCCCGAAATCGCTCGACCGGTCGAGCGCCGGCGAGATAGAACGAGCGCCATGAGCTGGGTTGCCAATGTGATGATCTCGGCCGCCGACGCCGACCGGGCCAACGTCGAGGCGCTGAGCGCCTGGCTGAGCGACGAGGCTCCGCATCGCGGCCGGCCGGACGCCTCCGGCGTCGGCGTCGGCGACCTCAACCTCCTCACCGACCAGGACCCCGGATGGGGTGGCTGGAAGTGGCCCGAGTGCCGGGTGTGGGCGGGTGCTCTCAACCACTGCGACCTCGACGCGCTCAGGAAGCGGGTCGCCGAGACGCCGTGGCGGGAGCCGAACGTGGTGCAGCTCCTCGTCATGGACCAGGAGGAATCGTTCTTCCGCCTGTGGATGATCCGGGGCGGCGAACTGAGGCAGTACGCGCCCCTGACGCCGTCCGAAGAGGACGCCGGCTTCTACCTGACCTGATCGTCGGAGGGGCGAAGGTCGGCGACCAGGCGGAAACGTTCCAGAACCGCCGGCGTCGTGTCGTCGACGGTGAAGCCGGGGTCCCCCAAGGCCGCACGCATCTCCTCGCTGTGCCAGAACCGCTCGTGGCCTTCGCGCCACTCGGCTACGCTCGTGTGCCCTTCCCCCTCATCCGTCACGTGCGCGAGATCCACCTGCGCGAGGGGGACGACACGCACGCTGGTCACCTCGACAACCGCTACCGGACGCTGGTCCGAGTCGACGACCACCGAACGGTTCCCGACTTCCGGCAGCGGCTCTCCCTCATGCTCGTAGTCGACGACGAGTCCGGTCGTGGAGGTCTTCGAACCGTTGAGGATGGCTGCGACGAGCTGGTCGCGCAGCGGGCCGGGGAAAGCGAACTCGATCCTGGGCATCGACGCGATGTCTGCGGGTGCGATGGAGTCGGGCGTCATGCGGTCACCGTAACGACACGCCCCCTGGCAAACGATCAGGGCCAGGCGGAGGAATGATCCTCTGACCTGGCCCTGAGCCGTATGGAGCGGGCGACGGGAATCGAACCCGCGTAGCTAGTTTGGAAGACTAGGGCTCTACCATTGAGCTACGCCCGCACAGCGCGCGCCGCAGGTCGGAGTGACCGCGGCACTGAAGGCATCGTAGCGGGTCGGGCCCGTCCGTCGCACACCGCATTCCCGCCGTGGCCGACGCGGCACCGGCCCTGTGGAAATGCGGCGGCCACACCGCCTGGCGGCATGTACCCTACGTGTCGCACCAGACGGGGTGTGGCGCAGCTTGGTAGCGCGTCCGCTTTGGGAGCGGAAGGCCGTGGGTTCAAATCCCGCCACCCCGACCAGCCATCCGGTCACCTCGCGTGATCGTCTCCTGATCACTCCCGTGATCGCCTTTTGGGCGGTGTAGTCGCTGCCGTTACTATGCAAGCTGCACGCCCGTGTGTCTCATCGTCTGAAGTCCTCCGGGCGGCGAAATCCGCCGGGCCGCTCTGGCACCGGCAGAACCCAAGAAGTCAGCCACAAGGAGACCGAACCGTGAAGAGCGCCGTGGAGACCCTGAACCCGACTCGGGTTCGGCTCACTGTCGAGGTGCCCTTCGAGGAGCTCAAGGACAGCCTCGACGCGGCGTACAAGAAGATCAACCAGCAGGTCACGGTGAAGGGCTTCCGCAAGGGCAAGGTCCCGGCCCGGGTCATCGACCAGCGGTTCGGCCGCGGTGCGGTGCTGGAGGAGGCCGTCAACGACGCGCTGCCGAAGTTCTACACCGACGCGGTCAACGAGGCCGAGCTGAGCCCCCTGGGCCAGCCCGAGGTCGACATCACGGAGCTGAAGGACGGCGAGACGCTGAACTTCACCGCCGAGGTCGACATCCGCCCCGCGATCGAGATCCCGGACTACTCCGGCATCGAGGTCGAGGTCGACGCCGTCGAGGTCACCGAGGAGGACGTCGACAAGGCGGTCGAGGAGCTCCGCGAGCGCTTCGCCTCCACCGCCCCGGTCGAGCGTGCCGCCGAGGACGGCGACGTCGTGACGATCGACCTGGAGGCCAAGGTCGAGGGCGAGGTCCTCGAGGACGGCGTCGCGAACGGCGTCTCCTACACCATCGGCTCCGGCGAGCTGCTGGACGGCATCGACGACGCCGTGAAGGGCCTGGAGGCCGGTGGCGAGGCCACCTTCACCTCCGAGCTCAAGGGCGGCTCCGCCGCCGGCAAGGAGGCCGAGGTCACCGTCAAGGTCACCCAGGTCGCCAAGCGTGAACTGCCCGAGCTGGACGACGAGTTCGCGCAGCTCGCCTCCGAGTTCGACACCATCGAGGAGCTGCGCGCCGACAGCCGCAAGCGCCTCGAGAACATGAAGCAGTACGACCAGGCCACGCAGGCCCAGGAGCGCGTCCTGGAGAAGCTGCTCGAGCTGGTCGAGGTCCCGGTCCCCGAGAAGCTGCTCGAGGACGAGGTCAACACGCGCAAGCACAACCTCGAGCACCACCAGCTCGGCCAGATGGGTCTCGACCTCGCGAAGTACCTGGAGATCCAGGGCAAGAGCGAGGAGGAGTTCGAGACCGAGACCCGCGAGGCCGCGGTCAAGGGCATCAAGACCCAGTTCGTCCTCGACGAGCTCGTCAAGCAGGAGAAGCTCAACGTCAACCAGGAGGAGCTCACCGAGCACCTCATGCGGCGTGCGGCCTCCTCCGGCATGTCCCCCGACCAGTTCGCCCAGGCCGTCGTCGAGGGCGGCCAGGTTCCGCTCCTGGTCGGCGAGGTCGCCCGCGGCAAGGCCCTGGCCGTCGTGGTCGAGAAGGCCACGGTCAAGGACACCAACGGCGAGATCATCGACCTCGACGACGAGGACGAGGAGTCCGAGGCCACCGAGGCCGCCGCCGAGGAGACCCCGGCCGAGTCCGCCGAGGAGAAGACCGAGGGCTGAGCCCCCGGGCACCGCGTAACGCCGTAAGGACGGGCCCCGAGACACACAGTGCCTCTCGGGGCCCGTTGGCGTCGCGGCCCAGGGGCGCGGGGAACTGCGCGATCGATCACGACGGGCCCGCGGTCGCACACGGACGGAAACCACCCCCGGCGATCCCGCGCAGCGCTACGCCCCCGGCGAACACTCCCATCTCCGGGATTCCCCGAAGGGACCCGCGCGTTAGGGTCCATGAATACCAGGGCAGTGGAGTCTCCGAACGGCTCCCGCCCCGCAGGGAACACGTGAGACGGCCCGGCGCCGTCGTAAGACGAGCAGGTGGATACGTGACGAATCTGATGCCTTCAGCCGCCGGCGAGCCTTCCATCGGTGGTGGCCTCGGCGACCAGGTCTACAACCGGCTGCTCAACGAGCGGATCATCTTCCTCGGCCAGCCGGTCGACGACGACATCGCGAACAAGATCACCGCACAGCTGCTGCTCCTTGCCGCCGAACCGGACAAGGACATCTACCTGTACATCAACAGCCCCGGCGGTTCGATCACGGCCGGTATGGCGATCTACGACACCATGCAGTACATCAAGAACGACGTGGTGACGATCGCCATGGGCCTCGCGGCCTCGATGGGACAGTTCCTGCTCAGCGCGGGCACCCCCGGCAAGCGCTTCGCGCTGCCGAACGCCGAGATCCTGATCCACCAGCCCTCCGCCGGCCTGGCGGGCTCCGCCTCCGACATCAAGATCCACGCCGAGCGGCTGCTGCACACCAAGAAGCGCATGGCCGAGCTCACCGCCCAGCACACGGGCCAGACGGTCGAGCAGATCACCCGCGACTCGGACCGCGACCGCTGGTTCGACGCGTTCGAGGCCAAGGAGTACGGCCTCATCGACGACGTCATGCCCACGGCCGCCGGCATGCCGGGCGGCGGCGGCACCGGGGCCTGAGAGGGTCCCACGGGGCCTGTGGCGCCCCGTGAGGCCCACGGAGCCCTCCCGGGCCCCAGCGACCCCCAGACAGCCCCAGCCGACCGCCTCAGCCCTTTTCAGGAGACACCGTGAACCAGTTCCCCGGCAGCGGGATCTACGACCGTATGCACGCCGTGCAGGACATGCGCGCCGCTCAGGGCGAGTACACCGGCCCGCAGGCCGAGTCCCGCTACGTCATCCCGCGCTTCGTCGAGCGCACCTCCCAGGGCATCCGCGAGTACGACCCGTACGCGAAGCTCTTCGAGGAGCGCGTGATCTTCCTCGGCGTCCAGATCGACGACGCCTCCGCCAACGACGTCATGGCGCAGCTGCTGTGCCTGGAGTCGATGGACCCCGACCGTGACATCTCGGTCTACATCAACAGCCCCGGCGGCTCCTTCACGGCGCTCACTGCGATCTACGACACGATGCAGTACGTGAAGCCGGACATCCAGACGGTCTGCATGGGCCAGGCGGCCTCCGCCGCCGCCGTCCTGCTGGCCGCCGGCACCCCGGGCAAGCGCATGGCCCTGCCGAACGCCCGCGTGCTGATCCACCAGCCGTACAGCGAGACCGGCCGCGGCCAGGTGTCCGACCTGGAGATCGCCGCCAACGAGATCCTCCGGATGCGCACGCAGCTGGAGGAGATGCTGGCCAAGCACTCCACCCAGTCGATCGACAAGATCCGCGAGGACATCGAGCGCGACAAGATCCTCACGGCCGAGGACGCGCTGAACTACGGGCTGATCGACCAGATCATCACCACCCGGAAGATGGACAACTCGAGCCTGCGCTGAGGCGAGAGGCTGTATCGTCTGCCGCCCCTTGGCACGGTTTGGCACGGTCCACGTCAAAGTGAACCGCGCCAAGGGGGGCCCGAACGGGGGGCCCGGCAAGGTACCGTCGGACATAAGGCAGCACCAGGAGTCCGCTGGACGTCGGCGTCCAGGAGTCTCCCAGGCGAAGGGGAAGCACACCGTGGCACGCATCGGTGACGGCGGCGATCTGCTCAAGTGCTCGTTCTGCGGCAAGAGCCAGAAGCAGGTCAAGAAGCTCATCGCAGGGCCCGGTGTGTACATCTGCGACGAGTGCATCGACCTCTGCAACGAGATCATCGAGGAGGAGCTGGCCGAGACCAGCGAGGTCCGCTGGGAGGAGCTCCCGAAGCCCCGCGAGATCTACGAGTTCCTCGAGGGCTACGTGGTCGGCCAGGAGGCCGCCAAGAAGGCCCTCTCCGTCGCGGTCTACAACCACTACAAGCGGGTCCAGGCCGGCGAGAACGGCGGGGCGAACGGCCGCGACGACGCCATCGAGTTGGCGAAGTCCAACATCCTCCTCCTCGGCCCCACGGGCTCCGGCAAGACCCTCCTCGCGCAGACCCTCGCGCGGATGCTCAACGTCCCCTTCGCGATCGCGGACGCCACGGCCCTGACGGAGGCCGGCTACGTCGGCGAGGACGTCGAGAACATCCTCCTCAAGCTGATCCAGGCCGCCGACTACGACGTCAAGAAGGCCGAGACCGGGATCATCTACATCGACGAGATCGACAAGGTCGCGAGGAAGAGTGAAAACCCCTCGATCACGCGCGACGTCTCGGGCGAGGGCGTCCAGCAGGCCCTGCTGAAGATCCTGGAGGGCACCACGGCCTCGGTCCCGCCGCAGGGCGGCCGCAAACACCCCCACCAGGAGTTCATCCAGATCGACACGACGAACGTGCTGTTCATCGTGGGCGGTGCCTTCGCCGGCCTGGAGAAGATCATCGAGTCCCGCGCCGGCGCCAAGGGGATCGGCTTCGGGGCGCAGATCCGCTCCAAGCGCGAGATGGAGTCCAAGGACCAGTTCCAGGAGGTCATGCCGGAGGACCTGGTCAAGTTCGGCATGATCCCCGAGTTCATCGGCCGCCTCCCCGTCATCACCTCGGTCCACAACCTCGACCGTGAGGCCCTGCTCCAGATCCTCGTCGAGCCGCGCAACGCGCTCGTCAAGCAGTACCAGCGCCTCTTCGAACTCGACGGCGTGGAGCTGGACTTCGAGCGCGAGGCCCTCGAAGCCATCGCGGACCAGGCCATCCTCCGCCAGACGGGCGCGCGAGGGCTGCGCGCCATCATGGAGGAGGTCCTCCAGGGCGTGATGTACGAGGTCCCGTCCCGCAAGGACGTGGCCCGGGTCGTCATCACGGCGGACGTCGTCCAGTCGAACGTGAACCCGACGCTGATTCCGCGCGACGCGCGGGGGCGCGGGCCGGGCGAGCAGAAGACGGCGTAGTCACCCACTGCACGCGTGGGCGCCCGGCACTTCTGCCGGGCGCCTTCGTCGTTGCCGCGTCAGGCCTTGACGCGGACTTCCTTGCGGGCCTTGGTCGTGATGTCGATCGCCACGTCCTTGGTGACGCCCTGCGCCGCGTCACCCGGCGACACGACGGCGATCGTGCTGTAGTCGGCCCACGCGCAGAACCAGTTGGTCTTCTCCTTCTTCGTCAGCCGGTCCTGCCCCTTGACCGACTGGCACTTCATGACCGCACCGTCGAGGTCCGCCGCCTCGGGCTCGCCGACCAGCTCGGGCTTGCCGGACCCGGTGGCGGACTCCTTCTCGGCCGACTTCTTGAAGTTGGCGAAGAACAGGTCCAGAGTCGCCTCAGGGTCGGAGATCTCACCGTAGGCACCGGCCACCGACAGCGTCTTGGCCGTCGCCATCTTCGCCGCGGACGACGGATCGTCGGGGTCGTAGTCGCTCAGGTCCACCGTGGAGTACTGGCCCGCCGCGGACTTGGCGTTCTTGACGCCGCTCTTCTCCAGCTCCGACGTCGAGTCGTCGCCGGCGGTCTGCCCGTCCTTGGTGATGCGCTTGTAGTCGCTGAGCACCGTCGCCGGCGTCGTGAGCTTGTGCGGTCCGTCGTCCTCCAGGGACCCCGCGCCTCCGCCCCCGCCGATCACGAAGTACGCGCCCACGCCGATCGCCGCGACGACCGCCACCGCGCCGATGACGATGCCCGTCTTCTTCTTGCCGCCGCCCGGGGCCGGGGGCTGGGGGACGCCGTACGGGGCCTGGCCGTAGGGCGGCTGCTGGCCGTACGGGGGCTGCTGGCCGTAGGGGTTCGGCTGGGGCGGGACGCCCTGCGGGGGCTGCTGCGGGTAGCCGTACCCGGGCTGGGGCGGAGGGGCCTGCTGGGGGTAGCCGTAGCCGGGCTGGGGTGCCTGCGGCGGCTGGCCGTACGGACCGGGCTGGCCGTACGGTCCGGGCTGCTGGGGCTGCCCGCCGTACGGGCCCGGCTGGTTGTAGCTCATGTTCTGGGTTCCCCTCCAGATGCTTATGCGTTCGAGACATCCTGGCGCAGACCCGTCGTGTGCATGGCATCGGGGCCCCCACCGTTACAAAGCAAACGCGTTTCGGGACGGGGGAGTGACACCTCTAAACTGACCCCCGTGACCGAGAACGCTCAGCAGCAGCCACCAGCGCCCAGCACCGACCTGCCGACCCAGTACGCGCCGGCCGACGTAGAGGGGCCGCTGTACGAGCGCTGGGTGGAGCGGGGTTACTTCGAGGCGGACGAGAAGAGCGACAAGCCGCCGTACACGATCGTCATCCCGCCGCCGAACGTCACGGGCAGCCTGCACCTCGGGCACGCCTTCGAGCACACGCTCATCGACGCCCTGACCCGCCGTAAGCGGATGCAGGGGTACGAGACGCTGTGGCAGCCCGGCATGGACCACGCCGGTATCGCCACGCAGAACGTCGTCGAGCGCGAGCTCGCCAAGGAGGGCAAGTCCCGGCACGACCTGGGCCGTGAGGCCTTCGTCGAGCGGGTCTGGCAGTGGAAGGGCGAGTCCGGCGGGCAGATCAGCGGCCAGATGCGGCGCCTCGGTGACGGCGTCGCCTGGTCGCGCGAGCGCTTCACGATGGACGAGGGCCTCTCCCAGGCCGTCCAGACCATCTTCAAGCGGCTCTACGACGACGAGCTGATCTACCGCGCCGAGCGCATCATCAACTGGTGCCCCCGGTGCCTGACCGCCATCTCGGACATCGAGGTCGAGTACCAGGACGACGACGGCGAGCTCGTCTCCATGAAGTACGGCGACGGGGACGACACCATCGTCGTCGCCACCACCCGCGCCGAGACGATGCTCGGTGACACGGCCGTCGCCGTTCACCCCGAGGACGAGCGGTACAAGCACCTGGTCGGCAAGCTGGTCAAGCTGCCGCTGACCGACCGCTCCATCCCGGTCGTCGCGGACGAGCACGTCGACCCGGAGTTCGGCACGGGTGCCGTCAAGGTCACCCCGGCGCACGACCCGAACGACTTCGAGATCGGCCAGCGCCACGACCTCCCGGCCCTGACGATCATGGACGAGCATGCCGTGATCACCGCTCACGGCCCCTTCCAGGGCCAGGACCGCCTGGAGGCCCGCTCCGCCATCGTCGCCGCGCTGCGCGCCGAGGGCCGGATCGTCGCGGAGAAGCGGCCGTACGTCCACTCCGTCGGCCACTGCTCGCGCTGCAAGACCACCATCGAGCCGCGGCTGTCCATGCAGTGGTGGGTCAAGGTCGGCCCGCTGGCGAAGGCGGCCGGTGACGCCGTCCGTGACGGGCGCGTCAAGATCCACCCGCAGGAGATGGAGAAGCGCTACTTCGACTGGGTCGACAACCTCCACGACTGGTGCATCTCGCGGCAGTTGTGGTGGGGCCACCGCATCCCGGTCTGGTACGGCCCGAACGGCGAGGTCGTCTGCGTCGGCCCCGACGAGGAGCCGCCGAGCGGCGAGGGCTGGCGTCAGGACACCGACGTCCTCGACACCTGGTTCTCCTCCGGCCTGTGGCCGTTCTCCACGCTCGGCTGGCCCGAGCAGACCGAGTCGCTCGCGAAGTTCTACCCGAACTCCGTCCTGGTCACCGGCTACGACATCCTCTTCTTCTGGGTCGCCCGGATGATGATGTTCGGCCTGTACGCGATGGACGGCACCCCGCCGTTCCACACCATCGCCCTGCACGGCATGGTCCGCGACCAGTTCGGCAAGAAGATGTCGAAGTCCTTCGGCAACGCGGTCAATCCGCTGGACTGGATGGACAAGTACGGCTCGGACGCGCTCAGGTTCACTCTGGCCCGTGGCGCGAACCCGGGCGTCGACGTCCCGATCGGCGAGGACTGGGTGCAGGGCTCCCGCAACTTCGCCAACAAGATCTGGAACGCGACGCGCTTCGCGATGATGAACGGCGCGACGGTGGACGGCCCGCTGCCGGATCCGTCGAAGATGTCCGCGACGGACCGCTGGATCCTCTCCCGTCTGAACACGGTCGTCGCGGAAGTCGACGCGTTCTACGACGACTACCAGTTCGCGAAGCTGTCCGACTCCCTGTTCCACTTCGCGTGGGACGAGGTCTTCGACTGGTACGTCGAGCTGTCCAAGACGACGTTCCAGGCGGGCGGCGAGGCGGCCGAGGTCAGCAAGCGCGTCCTCGGTGAGGTCCTCGACGTCACGCTGAAGCTGCTGCACCCGGTGGTCCCCTTCGTCACCGAGACCCTGTGGACCACCCTCACCGGCGGCGAGTCGGTCGTCATCGCCGACTGGCCGAAGGACAGCGGCTTCCGGGACGCCGGCGCCGAGCGTGAGATCGAGAGCCTGCAGTCGGTCATCACCGAGGTCCGCCGCTTCCGCGCCGACCAGGGCCTGCAGCCCGGCCAGCGGGTTCCGGCCCGGCTGACGCTGGACGGCACGCCGTTCGCGACGCACGAGGCCGCCATCCGCCAGCTGCTCCGGCTCCAGCCGGAGGGCGACGCCTTCACGGCCACGGCGACCCTCCCGGTCGCGGGCGCGGAGGTCGCCCTCGACCTGTCCGGCACGATCGACGTGGCGGCGGAGCGCAAGCGTCTCGCGAAGGACCTCGCGGCGGCGGAGAAGGAGAAGGCGCAGGCGAACGCCAAGCTCGGCAACGAGGCGTTCCTGGCGAAGGCCCCCGACCACGTCGTGGACAAGATCCGCACCCGCCTCGCCAAGGCGGAGGAGGACATCGCCCGGATCCAGGCGCAGCTGGAGAGGCTGCCGCAGGGGTAGGGGTTCGTACGGTCGTGAAGGCCCCGGTGCTTGTCGGCGCCGGGGCCTTCACGCGTCTCTTTCAGGGGCGCGGGGAACTGCGCGACAAGCCACACACAACCCGCACGGAAAGGACGACACAAACCACCCCCGACCGATGTCACAGCCGCTCCGTAGACTGGGCCCCGTGAGCGAGCTCCCTCCAGACCACAACGCCGACGACCAGCCCGACCCCCTCGACAGCTTCGACGAGATCATCGCGGAGGAGACCACCCGCGATCCCGACCTCGCCGTCATCGAAGCCGGCAGCCGAACCCTGCGCACCCAGGGCGGACCGCCCGACGCCGACATCCCGACCCGGCCCGCCGACCCCGAGGTCGACAAGGCCCTGCGCGAGGTCGAGGCGGAGCTCGCCACGCGCTGGGGCGAGACCAAGCTGGAGCCCTCCGTCAGCCGGATCGCCGCGCTGATGGACGTGCTGGGGGAGCCGCAGCGGTCGTACCCGTCGATCCACATCACGGGGACCAACGGCAAGACCTCCACGGCCCGCATGATCGAGGCCCTGCTCGGCGCCTTCGAGCTGCGCACCGGCCGCTACACCTCGCCGCACGTGCAGTCGATCACCGAGCGCATCAGCCTGGACGGCGCCCCGATCTCCGCCGAGCGGTTCATCGAGACGTACCAGGACATCAAGCCGTACGTCGAGATGGTCGACGCGCAGCAGGACTACCGGCTGTCCTTCTTCGAGGTGCTCACCGGCATGGCGTACGCGGCGTTCGCCGACGCGCCCGCCGACGTCGCCGTCGTCGAGGTCGGCATGGGCGGCTCCTGGGACGCCACGAACGTGATCGACGGTGACGTCGCCGTCGTCACGCCCATAGACCTCGACCACACCGACCGGCTCGGCACCACGCACTCCGAGATCGCCACGGAGAAGGCCGGCATCATCAAGCAGGGCGCGACGGTCATCATGGCGCAGCAGCCGGTCGACGCCGCGCAGGTGCTGCTGAAGAAGGCCGTCGAGGTGGACGCGACCGTGGCCCGGGAGGGCCTGGAGTTCGGTGTCGTGGAGCGGCAGGTGGCCGTCGGCGGGCAGCTGCTGACGCTGCGCGGGCTGGGCGGCGAGTACCCGGAGGTGTACCTGCCGCTGCACGGCGCGCACCAGGCGCACAACGCGGCCGTCGCGCTCGCCGCCGTCGAGGCGTTCTTCGGCGTCGGCGCGCAGCGGGCCGAGCCGCTCGACTTCGACACGGTCCGCAAGGCCTTCGCGGCCGTCGCCTCGCCGGGCCGGCTGGAGGTCGTGCGGCGTTCCCCGACGGTCGTGCTCGACGCCGCCCACAACCCGGCGGGCGCCCGAGCGGCGGCCGAGGCGATCGGTGAAGCCTTCCAGTTCAGCCGGCTCATCGGTGTCGTCGGCGCGAGCGGCGACAAGAACGTACGGGGGCTGCTGGAGGCCTTCGAGCCGGTGTTCGCCGAGATCGTGGTCACGCAGAACTCCAGCCACCGCGCGATGGACGCCGACGAGCTGGCCGGCATCGCCGTCGAGGTGTTCGGCGAGGAGCGCGTCCAGGTCGAGCCGCGGCTGCCCGACGCGCTGGAGGCCGCGATCACGCTGGCCGAGGAGGAGGGCGAGTTCGCGGGTGGCGGTGTGCTCGTCACCGGTTCCGTCATCACCGTCGGCGAGGCCCGACTGCTCCTGGGGAGGGGCTGAGTTCCGTGCGTACGCTGTGTTCTTCGACCCTGATCGGCGAGTTCTTCATCATCGGCTTCGCCGGCCTGGTCGCCATGAAGGATCCCGACCTGTCCATGACCACCGTGTGGACGGTCAGCGGTGTCGCGATGTTCCTGTGCCTGGTGCTGTGCGGCCTGGTGACGCGCCCGGGCGGGGTCGCGCTCGGCTGGGCGTTGCAGATCGCGCTCATCGCGTCGGGCTTCGCCGTGCCGATGATGTTCTTCCTGGGCGTGGTCTTCGCGGCCCTGTGGTGGGCGTCCGTGCACTACGGGCGGAAGGTGGACGAGGCGAAGGCGAGATTCGCGGCCCAGGCCGACTCCTCCACACCTGACGCTGCGTAACAGGCGCCCCGACACGCCGGGTAATCTCGTCCCACCGCTAAACCTTGACTCAAAGGAGCCCGTCGTGAGCCAGCGCACCCTCGTCCTCCTCAAGCCCGACGCCGTCCGTCGCGGCCTGACCGGCGAGATCATCAGCCGCATCGAGCGCAAGGCGGGCTGGGCGATCACCGCGCTGGAGCTGCGCACCCTGGACCAGGACACGCTGGAGCAGCACTACGGCGAGCACAAGGGCAAGCCCTTCTACGAGCCGCTGGTGGAGTTCATGGCCTCCGGCCCGGTCGTGGTGATGATCGTCGAGGGTGAGCGGGTCATCGAGGGGCTGCGCGCGCTCGCCGGCCCGACCGACCCGATCGCCGCGGCCCCGGGCTCCATCCGTGGCGACTACGGCGTCATCGTCCGGGAGAACCTGATCCACGCCTCCGACTCGGAGGAGTCCGCCGAGCGTGAGGTGAAGATCTTCTTCCCGGGTCGCGCCTGAATCGAAACGGCGAGGGAAGTCTGGGGGCCACGGCTCCCGGACTTTTCTGGCATATGCGTGGCGATCGAGGGAACGATGGTCCCCGAACGCCCGTCTCCACAAGCGAACCCGCACAGCATCTGCTGACAATGGCGGAGACCCTCCCGCAGTGTTCGCGAAGGCGCGTCTACGATGGAAGCCTTCACGTCACAGCACCCACCTTTGCCTACCTGAAAAGCCCTCAAAAGCTAGTGGGAAGGCCAGACGAATCCTGATGGGGAACTCAATGTCGTTCATCGGCCGTGACATGGCTGTCGACCTCGGGACCGCCAACACGCTGGTGTACGTCAGGGGTCGCGGGATCGTACTCAACGAGCCGTCCGTCGTCGCGATCAACACCAACACCGGTGGCATCCTCGCGGTCGGTGCCGAAGCGAAGAAGATGATCGGGCGCACGCCGGGCAACATCGTTGCCGTTCGTCCGCTGAAGGACGGTGTGATCGCCGACTTCGAGATCACCGAGCGGATGCTCCGCTACTTCATCCTGAAGATCCACAAGCGGCGGTATCTGGCTCGTCCGCGGGTCGTCGTCTGTGTGCCCTCGGGCATCACGGGCGTCGAGCGCCGCGCCGTCATCGAGGCGTCGTCCCAGGCCGGCGCCCGCCAGGTGCACATCATCGAGGAGCCCATGGCCGCGGCCATCGGCTCCGGCCTGCCGGTCCACGAGGCCACGGGCAACATGGTGGTCGACATCGGCGGCGGCACCACGGAGGTCGCGGTCATCTCCCTCGGCGGCATCGTCACCGCCCAGTCCATCCGTGTCGCGGGCGACGAACTGGACAACGCGATCATCCAGCACATCAAGAAGGAATACTCCCTTCTGCTGGGTGAGCGGACGGCCGAGCAGATCAAGATCACGATCGGTTCGGCGTACGACCTGGACTCCGACGAGCACACCGAAATCCGCGGCCGGGACCTGGTCTCCGGGCTGCCGAAGACCGTCGTCATCTCCGCGGCCGAAGTCCGCAAGGCGATCGAGGAGCCGGTCAACGCGATCGTCGACGCCGTCAAGACGACCCTCGACAAATGCCCGCCGGAGCTGTCCGGCGACATCATGGACCGAGGAATCGTTCTGACCGGCGGCGGAGCGCTGCTGCGGGGCCTGGACGAGCGGTTGCGCCGGGAGACCGGTATGCCGATCCATATCGCCGAGGATCCGCTGGACAGCGTGGCGCTCGGGTCCGGCAAGTGCGTCGAGGAGTTCGAGGCGCTCCAGCAGGTTCTGGACGCCCAGCCGCGCAGATGACGTAACTCTTCGATTCCGCCGTACGGGACGATCTCCTCTCGTACGGCGGATCGTTGATATAGAGGCACAAGCTCCCACAATGCAGCCCCTCGGGTTTCCCTGGGGCTTCCCGAATTCCTATGAGGAAGGGCACGGCCGCCGCACGTGAGGGACACACGAGAGAGCCGGCTGCTCCTGGTGCTGCTGATCGCCATCGCGTTCGCGTTGATCACGGTGGACATTCGCGGTGGGGAGGATTCCCCCGTCGACGGTGCCCGGCAGGCCGCGGCGACGGTCTTCGGCCCGATCGAGAGTGGTGTGTCGGCCGCGGTCGACCCGGTCGGCAACGCGGTCTCCGCCATCCGGGAATCCGGCGAGCGGCACGACCGGCTCGCCGTACTGGAGGAGGAGAACGCGGCCCTGAAGGCGCGGCTCGGCAGCGACGACCGCAGTCGCAGCCGCCTCAAGCAGCTCGACAAGATGCTGAAGATCGCCGGCCAGGGCCAGTACGGCATCAAGGGCGCCGAGGTCATCGCCATCGGAGCCGCCCAGGGCTTCTCCTGGACGATCACCATCGACGTCGGCGCGGACGACGGCATCAAACGCGACATGACCGTCCTGAACGGGGACGGGCTCGTCGGCCGGGTCACCACCGTCGGGCCCGAAACCGCCACGGTCCTGCTCGCCAGCGACCCCGACTTCACGGTCGGCACCCGGATGGAGGCCAGCGACGAGCTCGGCTTCGCCTCCGGGCAGGGCGACCGCCCGCTGCGCGTGGAACTCCTCAACGGCAAGGCGGAGGTGAAGAAGGGCGACCGCCTGGTCACCTTCGGCTCGCAGGCCGACCGGCCGTTCGTGCCGGGCGTGCCCGTCGGCGTGGTCTCCCGCGTCGACCCGTCCGGCGGCGGGCTGACCCGCACGCTCTACGTCACGCCGTACGCCGCCTTCAGCAAGCTCGACATCGTCGGTGTCGTCGTCGAGGCCCCGAAGAAGGACCCGCGCGACACGGTGCTCCCGCCCAAGCCGAAGCCGACCCCCAGGCCGACGGTGACGGTGACCGTGACGCCGTCCGCCGAGGCACCGTCAGACGGCCAGAACCAGCAAGAGCAGTAGGAGCTGTCACCCCATGCGCGTCAACCGGATCCTGCTCTCCTCCGCCCTGGTCGTCGTCGCCCTGGTGATCCAGGTGAGCGTCCTCGCCCGCCTCCATCTGCCGGGCGCCGTGCCCGACCTGATGCTCCTCACCGTCCTCGGCCTCGCCCTGGTGTACGGCCATGTGGGTGGTGCCCTCGTCGGTTTCGGCGCCGGCCTGCTGGCCGATCTGGCCCCGCCCGCCGATCACGCCGCCGGGCGCTACGCCCTCGTGCTGTGCGTCATCGGCTACCTCGCGGGCCTGGTGAAACCGGAGACGGGCCGGCTGAAGTCCGCGACCGGCCCCATGGTCGTGGTGGTCGCCGCCGCCCTCGGCTCCACCCTGCTGTACGCCGGGGTCGGTGCCCTCGTCGGTGACACCGCCGCCCGGCATGTGGGCCTGGGCAGCCTGCTGTTCACGGCCGCCCTGTACGACCTGCTGCTCGCCCCGTTCGTGGTGCCCGGGGTGATGGCGCTGGCCAGGCGCGCCGAGAACGATCCGCTCGCCGAGACCGGCTCCGCCGCCAAGGCCACCGACATCTCCTCCGGCTGGCTCTCCGGAGGCACCGGCCTGAGGATCGGCAGCCAGCGGAACGGGCTGCGGGTGAAGGCGGCCCGGGCACGGATGGCGCGGGCCGGGCGCATCAAGGGGGTCAAGCGGCTGTGAGCGCAGCGAAGTTCACCCGAACGGACCGGTCCGGTAGGAACGCCGGCTCGTGGGCCCGTCGTTCCTCACTCGTATCCGCACACACCTGCCCGGACACATCTCGGCATCCGGGCCCGGCTCTGTACTCGCACATCCGTACGCGCACTGAGAGGGGGAGGCAGCCGCAGTGACCAACATCCCCGAGACCGGGCGGAACCCACGGGTCCAGATCCGGCTCGTCGTCATCCAGGTCCTCGTCCTGTCCCTCCTGCTCACCCTCGGCGGACGCCTGTGGTACCTCCAGATCCGTGAGGGCGCGGCCTACGCCAAGGAGGCGTCGGGGAACCACGTCCAGCAGGTCGTCCAGCCGGCCGTCCGCGGCTCCATCCTGGACGCGCGCGGCGTGGCCCTCGCCGACAACGAGACACGACTGGTCGTCTCCGCCTCCCGCACCGACCTGCTGAAGATGCCGGACGACGGCAAGGACGTCCTCACCAAGCTCGCCGGCGTGCTGGGCATGACCCCCAAGGAGGTCATGGAGAAGGTCCGGCTGTGCGACGCCGAGACACCCCAGCCCTGCTGGAACGGCTCGCCGTACCAGCCCATCCCCATCACCGACGAGGCCACCCCCAAGCAGGCCCTCCAGATCCGCGAGCGCGCCGAGGACTTCCCCGGCATCACCGCCGAGCCGGAGGCCGTGCGCCGCTACCCGAGCCCGGGCAAGGCCAACACCGCCCAGGTGCTCGGCTACCTCTCGCCGGTCACCGACGAGGAGATCAAGCAGGCCCAGAACACCAACTCGCCCTACCTGCGCTCCGACCAGGTCGGCCGCTCCGGCCTGGAGCGCCAGTACGACAAGCAACTGCGCGGCAAGGCCGGCGTCACGCGCTACGAGGTCGACAACCTCGGCCGCGTCATCGGCCAGGCCGAGGCCGACCCGGCCCACCCCGGCGACAACCTCGTCACCAGCATCGACGCCCGCGTCCAGCGGATCGCCGAGTACCAGCTGAACGAGGCCATGAAGGAGGCCCGCAAGCAGCACGACCGGAACACCGGCACCAACTACAAGGCGGACTCCGGCGCCGTCGTCGTCATGGAGGCCAAGACCGGCCGCGTCGTCGCCATGGCCTCCAACCCGACGTACGACCCGAACGCCTGGGTGGGCGGCATCTCCGCCAAGGACTACGCCAGGCTCACCGGCAAGAAGTCCAACTACCCGCTGCTCAACCGCGCGATCCAGGGCCAGTCCGCGCCCGGCTCGATCTTCAAGGTCATCCCGACGGCCGCCGCGATCAACGCGGGCTACTCCTTCGACGGCCCCTACCAGTGCTCCAGCTCTTACAACCTCGGCGGCCAGGTCTTCAAGAACTTCGAGTCCAAGGGGTACGGCCCGATCAGCCTCGGCCGCGCCCTGGAGGTCTCCTGCGACACGGTCTTCTACCGGCTCTCGCACGAGGAATGGAAGAAGGACGGCGGCGCCAAGCCGAAGAAGCACCCCAACGACTGGTTCTACAAGACCGCCCACCAGTTCGGCCTCGGCAAGGAGACCGGCATCGACCTGCCCAACGAGGTCACCGGCCGCGTCCCCGACCGCCAGTGGAAGCTGAACTACTGGAAGGCCAACAAGGACGCCTGGTGCCGCACCGGCAAGCGGAACGGCAGCTACGCCGAGAAGATCGCCTACGAGAACTGCCTCGAAGGCAACCGCATGCGCGCCGGTGACTCCGTCAACTACTCCATCGGCCAGGGCGACACCCTCGTCACGCCCATCCAGATGGCCACCATCTACTCGGCCATCTCCAACGGCGGCACCCTCTACAACCCCTCCGTCGGCAAGGCCGTCATCAGCGCCGACGGCAAGACCGTCACGCCGATCAAGCCCCGGTCGCACGGCAAGCTGCCGATGACGCAGCAGACGCGCGACCGGATAGACGATGCCCTCGCGGGAGTCGCCACCCGCGGTACGGCCGCCTGGCGGTTCGGCGGCTGGCCGCAGGACAAGATCCCTATGCACGCCAAGACGGGTACGGCGGAGGTCTACGGCAAGCAGACCACCTCCTGGTTCGCCACGTACACCAAGGACTACTCGATCGTCATGACGATCTCCCAGGGTGGTACGGGCTCCGGCGCCTCGGGCCCCGCCGTCCGCAACATCTACAACGCGCTGTACGGCGTCTCCGAGGACGGCGACATCGACTCCAAGAAGGCCCTGCTGCCCACCCCGGAGAAGGCCCTGCCGAAGGTCAAGACCGACGGCACCATCGCCTCCCCGAAGATCCCCAAGGACCCGGCCAAGGACCAGCAGGCGAAGAAGAAGGACCCGAACGCCCCGGCCGACCCGCTCCAGCCGGCGACGACGGCCCCGCCGACGCCGGAGAACCGTGACACCCGAAGGCGCCGGCGCCGGCGGGGAAGCCGGAGGTTGCCGACATGACCGGCGGTGTGAACAGCTTCCAGGTCTCCGGCTACGGCCCCGAGCGCTCCGGCTGGACCCGGCTCCTCGCCCGCGACTCGGTGGCGCGGCGGCTCGACTGGCCGATCCTGCTGTCCGCGATGGCCCTGTCGCTGCTCGGCACGCTCCTCGTCTACTCGGCGACGCGCAACCGGACGGAGCTCAACCAGGGCGATCCCTACTACTTCCTCATCCGGCACCTGCTCAACACCGGCATCGGCCTCGCCCTGATGGCCGGCACGATCTGGCTCGGCCACCGCGGCCTGCGCACGGCCGTGCCGGTCCTGTACGGCCTCTCGGTCCTGCTGATCCTCTTGGTGCTCACGCCGCTGGGCTCCACGATCAACGGCGCCCACTCCTGGATCAAGCTCCCCGGCGGCTTCTCCCTCCAGCCGTCGGAGTTCGTGAAGGTCACGATCATCCTCGGCATGGCGATGCTGCTGGCGGCCAGAGTCGACGCCGGCGACAGGCAGTACCCCGACCACCGCACGGTCATGCAGGCACTGGGGCTGGCCGCCGTACCCATGCTGATCGTGATGCTCATGCCCGACCTCGGGTCGGTCATGGTCATGGTCATCATCGTGCTCGGTGTGCTGCTCGCCTCCGGTGCCTCCAACCGCTGGGTGTTCGGACTGCTCGGCGCGGGCGCGATCGGCGCGATCACCGTCTGGCAGATCGGGGTGCTCGACGACTACCAGATCGCCCGCTTCGCTGCCTTCGCCAACCCCGAGCTCGACCCGGCCGGCGTCGGCTACAACACCAACCAGGCCCGCATCGCCATCGGCTCCGGCGGCCTGACCGGCTCCGGCCTCTTCCACGGCTCGCAGACCACCGGCCAGTTCGTGCCCGAGCAGCAGACGGACTTCGTCTTCACGGTGGCGGGGGAGGAGCTGGGCTTCATCGGCGGCGGCCTGATCATCGTGCTGCTCGGCATCGTCCTGTGGCGGGCCTGCCGCATCGCCCGGGAGACCACCGACCTGTACGGCACGATCGTGGCCGCCGGCATCGTCGCCTGGTTCGCCTTCCAGACCTTCGAGAACGTCGGGATGACGCTCGGCATCATGCCGGTCACCGGCCTGCCGCTGCCGTTCGTCTCGTACGGCGGTTCGTCGATGTTCGCCGTGTGGATAGCGGTCGGTCTGCTGCAGTCCATCCGGGTACAGCGCCCGATGTCGGCGTGAACACCGGCGGGGCGGCCCCCTGCCGCCCCGCCGCCGTGCCGACTAGATTCGGTTCATGGCGGATCGGTTCACGGCGGACACCAAGCGCGAGATCGAGCGGAAGTACGAGTCCGAGGACAGCGGGCTTCCCGACCTGACCGGAGTCGCCGGGGTCGCGGCCGTGCTCGACAAGGGCGTCGCCCACCTCGACGCCACCTACTACGACACCGGCGACGAACGCCTCGCCGCGTCGTCCGTCACCCTGCGCCGCCGCACCGGCGGCTCGGACGCGGGCTGGCATCTGAAGTTCCCCGTCGCCCCCGGCGTCCGCGACGAGATCCACGCCCCGCTCTCCGACACCCTCCCGGACGACCTCGCCGGGCTCGTCCGCTCCCGCGTCCGCGGCGGCGAACTGCTGCCCGTCGTCCGGCTGCGCTCCGACCGCGACGTACGCCACCTCGTCGACGCCGACGGGCGGCTGCTCGCCGAGGTCAGCGTCGACGCCGTACGGGCCGACCGGCTCACGGCCGGCGGCGGTGAAGCGCAGTGGACGGAGATCGAGGTGGAGCTCGCCGACGGGCAGGACCCGGCCTTCCTCGACAAGGTGGAGAAGCGGCTGCGCAAGGCGGGCGTGCGGCCGTCGGCCTCGGCGTCCAAGCTGGCGCGGGCCCTGGCGGAGACGGCGCCGCACCAGCAGCGGGCGTCCGCCCCCGCCGGAGAACCGGTGACCGCCGGAGACCACGTCCTGGCGTACGCGCGCGCCCAGCGGGACGCCGTCGTCGAACTCGACCCGGCCGTGCGTAGGGACGCCGAGGACTCCGTGCACCGCATGCGCGTGGCCACCCGCAGGCTGCGCAGCACCTTCACGTCGTACGGCGAGCTCCTCGACCGGACCGTCACCGACCCGGTCGGCGACGAGCTGAAGTGGCTGGCCGGTGAGCTGGGCCTGGACCGGGACCGCGAGGTGCTGACCGGACGGCTGACGGCGGCCCTCGACGAGGTGCCGGCCACCCTGGTCCGCGGGCCGGTCGCGGAGCGGCTGCACACCTGGGCGAGCGCCGAGCACGACGGGGCCCGCGGCCGGCTCATCGGCGTCCTGGACTCCCGCCGCTACCTCGCGCTGCTCGACACCTTGGACGCGCTGATCGCCGACCCGCCCCTGCGGAAGGCGGCCGGCAAGAAGCCCCACAAGAAGATCGCCAAGGCCGTCACGAAGGACTTCCGCAAGGTCGCCGGGCTGGTCGAGCGGGCCGTGGAACTGGAGCCCGGTACCGAGCGCGACGTCGCGATCCACGAGGCCCGCAAGAAGACCAAGCGCGCCCGCTACGCCGCGGAGGCGGCCCGACCGGCGCTCGGCAAGCCGGCCACGGACCTGGTCAAGTCCATGAAGGCGCTCCAGATCCTGCTCGGCGAGCACCAGGACAGCGTGATGGCCCGGCAGGCCCTGCGCGAGCTGTCGGCGGTCGCCCACGCGGCCGGGGAGAACACCTTCACCTACGGCCTGCTCCACGAGCGCGAGGAGCAGCGGGCGGTGCGCGTGGAGACCGAGCTGCCCGGATTCTGGGCCGGGATCAAGGACGGGGCGGCGGGCCTCTGATCTTCCGCGCGTACAAAGGTACGGCCGGGTCGCGTTAGTCTGGATGGTCACCCTGTCCGTTCAGTCCAGCTCACGAAGGTGCGCGACATGCCTGCCGAAGTCGCTGCGTCGGTGTTCCCGCAGCTCGAAGCTCTGCTCCCGCATGTGCAGAAGCCGATCCAGTACGTCGGCGGAGAACTCAACTCCACAGTCAAGGACTGGGACTCCTGTGACGTCCGCTGGGCGCTCATGTATCCGGACGCCTACGAGGTCGGCCTGCCCAACCAGGGCGTCCAGATCCTCTACGAGGTGCTCAACGAGCAGCAGGGCGTCCTCGCCGAGCGCACCTACAGCGTGTGGCCGGACCTGGAGGAGCTGATGCGGGAGCACGGCGTCCCGCAGTTCACGGTGGACAGCCACCGGCCCGTGAAGGCCTTCGACGTGCTGGGCCTGTCCTTCTCAACGGAGCTGGGCTACACCAACATGCTGGCGGCCCTGGACCTCTCCGGGATCCCCCTGGAGGCCAAGGACCGCGGCCTGGACGACCCGATCGTCATGGCCGGCGGCCACGCCGCGTTCAACCCCGAGCCGATCGCGGACTTCATCGACTGCGCGGTGATCGGCGACGGCGAGCAGGCCGTCCTGGAGGTCACCGCGATCATCCGCGCCTGGAAGGCGGAGGGCCGCCCCGGCGGCCGCGAGGAACTCCTCTTCCGCCTGGCCAAGACGGGCGGGGTGTACGTGCCCGGCTTCTACGACGTCGAGTACCTGCCGGACGGCCGTATCGCCCGCGTCGTACCGAAGCGCAGCGGTGTCCCGTGGCGGGTCTCCAAGCACACGGTGATGGACCTCGACGAGTGGCCGTACCCCAAGCAGCCCCTGGTCCCGCTCGCCGAGACGGTCCACGAGCGCATGTCGGTGGAGATCTTCCGCGGCTGCACCCGCGGCTGCCGGTTCTGCCAGGCCGGCATGATCACCCGCCCGGTCCGCGAGCGCTCCATCACGGGCATCGGCGACATGGTCGAGCAGGGCCTGAAGGCGACCGGCTTCGAGGAGGTGGGCCTGCTGTCCCTGTCCTCGGCGGACCACTCGGAGATCGGCGACATCGCCAAGGGCCTCGCGGACCGCTACGAGGACGACAAGATCGGCCTCTCCCTCCCGTCCACCCGCGTGGACGCCTTCAACATCGACCTGGCGAACGAGCTCACGCGCAACGGCCGCCGCTCCGGCCTCACTTTCGCCCCGGAGGGCGGCTCGGAGCGCATCCGCAAGGTCATCAACAAGATGGTCTCGGAAGACGACCTGATCAGGACCGTCGCGACGGCGTACGGCAACGGCTGGCGTCAGGTGAAGCTGTACTTCATGTGCGGCCTGCCGACGGAGACCGACGACGACGTCCTCCAGATCGCCGACATGGCGACCAAGGTCATCGCCAAGGGCCGCGAGGTGTCGAAGTCCAACGACATCCGCTGCACGGTCTCGATCGGCGGCTTCGTCCCCAAGCCCCACACCCCCTTCCAGTGGGCGCCGCAGCTGTCGGCGGAGGAGACGGACGCCCGCCTGGAGAAGCTGCGGAACAAGATCCGCGGCGACAAGAAGTACGGCCGCTCCATCGGCTTCCGCTACCACGACGGCAAGCCCGGCATCGTCGAGGGCCTGCTGTCCCG
Source organism: Streptomyces sp. SID5464 (assembly GCF_009862985.1). Taxonomy (NCBI): domain Bacteria; kingdom Bacillati; phylum Actinomycetota; class Actinomycetes; order Kitasatosporales; family Streptomycetaceae; genus Streptomyces; species Streptomyces sp. SID5464. The sequence continues at coordinate 41,022 of NZ_WWIQ01000076.1, forward strand.
CGGCGACCGCCGGATCGGCGCCGTCATCCGCGCGGTCTACGACGACGGCGGCCGCTTCGACGGCTGGCGCGAGCACTTCTCGTACGACCGCTGGATGCGGTGCGCCGAGAAGGCGCTGGCCCCCTTCGGCGTCGACGTCGACTGGTACACGACGCGTGAGCGCACGTACGAGGAGGTCCTCCCCTGGGACCACCTGGACTCCGGCCTCGACAAGGACTGGCTCTGGGAGGACTGGCAGGACGCCCTCGACGAGACGGAGGTCGAGGACTGCCGCTGGACGCCGTGCTTCGACTGCGGCGTGTGTCCGCAGATGGACACCCAGATCCAGATCGGCCCGACGGGGAAGAAGCTCCTCCCCCTGACGGTCAAGAACGCGGCGCCGGCTCCCAGCGGGCACGGGCACTGAGGGGGCGCGGCCTTCAGGGCCGCGTCACCGCTGCGTTCCGGGGGCTTCGTCGCGCAGGCCGGTCAGGTTGGCCAGGCACGTGGCGGTGTGCGGGTGGTCCGGGCCGAGTGCGGCCTGTGTGATCCGCAGGGCCCGCTCCGCCAGCGGCAGGGCTTCGGCGTGCCGCCCGTCCGCGCCCAGGGACTGGGCCATGTTGTTCAGGCACCGGGCCGTGTACGGGTGGTCGGGGCCGAGGGTGCTCTCGGTGATCCGCAGTGCTCGTTCCTCGAGCCGCAGGGCCTCGGCCCGGCGCCCCAGTTCGCTCAGCGTGGTGGCGAGGTTGCCCAGTCGACTGGCGGTGTCCGGGTGGTCGGGGCCGAGGGTCGCTTCGGTGATCCTCAGTGCCCGCTCCTCCAGGGCCAGGGCTTCGGTGTGCTGCCCGAGATCGCTGAAGACGGCTGCCAGGTTGCCCAGTCGGTTGGCGGTGTCCGGGTGGTCGGGGCCGAGGGCCGCTTCGGTGATCCGGACCGCTTGCTGAGCGAACGGCAGGGCTTCCTCGTGGCGGTCCAGGCTGCACAGCGTGGTGACGAGGCTGTTGAGGCGGGAGGCGGTGTGCGGGTGGTCGGGACCCAGGGCCGCTGTGGTGATGCGGAGCGCGCGTTCGTCCAGGGGCAGGGCTTCGGTGTGCTGTCCGAGATGGCTGAAGGTGGCGGCGAGATTGCCGAGGCGGATCGCGGTGTGGGGGTGGTCGGAGCCCAGCAGGGCCTCGGTGATCCGTAGCGCCTTCTGCTCCAGGGGTAGGGCCTCCTGGTGCCGCCCCAGGTTGTTCAAGGTGATGGCGAGGTTTCCGAGGCGGTTGGCGGTGTCCGGGTCGTCGGCGCCGAGGGTTGCTTAGCTGATCTGAAGCGCCTGCTCGGCCAGCGGCAGGGCTTCGATGTGTCTGCCCAGCTCATCGAACGTCCGGGCGAGGTTGCTCAAGCACGTGGCGGTGTCGTTGTGGTCCGGGCCCAGTGCGGCCTGGGCGATCCGCAGGGCCCGCTCGAAGAGCGGGAGTGCCCGGGCGTGTTGGCCCACGTCGCCGAGGGTGAGGGCGAGGTTGTTGAGCCGGATCGCCGTCTCCGGGTGATCGGGCCCCAGGTCGGCCTCGGTGGCCCGCAGGGCGCGTTCCTCCAGCGGCAGTGCCTCGGACGACTGGCCACGGGCCCTGAGGTAGAAGGCTGCTCTTCCCAGCACGGTGGTGAGCAGCGGCGACGTCGCACCCGTGGCGGGCTGTTGGGCACTCGTGGTCCGGATATGGGGCAGCAGCGTCTGCCAGTCCGGCCAGGTCGTGACGTCTTCGGGTTCCCCGGACGGCAGGCCCAGGGAGACGAGCACGAGGGCCGTTTGACTCGGGTGCAGCGGGGCGTCGGGGCGGCTTCTGCGGAGCAGACGCCGGAGTCTGCCGGAGCGCGGGTCCGGGCTGGGGTGTGGGGTGGTCGTGCGGACGACGGTCTGCACGAGGCGGTGAACGGCGACGTCCGTCTCGCTGAGCGTGATCAGGCTGTATGCGGCGAGAACGCCCAGGGCGTGGTCGACCGCCTGCGGTGCGGACAGCGCGGGCACCAGGAGATCGCGGGGCAAGGGGTCGGGGGCGCAGTAGGCCAGGATCCGCAACAGCTCCACGGCGTTGGGATCGGTGGTTCGCAGGGCCTCCAGGGTGACGCTCCACAGTTGGGCGATGGTGCGGTGCTGGGCGTCACCGGGAGGGGCGGTCGCCAGGACTCCGGCGGGGTCGGTGCGCAGCTGGGCGAGATAGGTGCCGGCGCTGGTGCGGGTCTGGGCCAGGTAGGCGCCGGCCTGCTGCAAGGCGAGCGGGAGGTGCCCGAGTTCGTCAGCCAGCTCGATGAGCGAGGCGACGTCGCCGTCGTCGTGGCGTCCGGTGATCTCCTGCAGGACGGCGAGGGAGCTCCGGGGTGCGAGGGTGTCCAGGAGCAGGGGTGTTCCCACGTCCTGCCACGGCAGGTCGCGGCGGGTGGTGATCAGTACCTGGCCCGTGCTCAGCCGGCCGAGGTAGGGACGCAGGTCGGCAGGATCCTCGGCGTTGTCCAGGATCAGCAGCCATCCGCTGCGCCCCTGCAACCACGCCACGGCCCACTCGGCCGCCTCGTCGATCGGAAGCACGGTGTTGACCGGGTTCACCGCGGTGGCCAGGGCTGCCAGTCCGGCCGTCATTTCCCCCGCGCTGGACGCGTCCAGCCACCACACGGGGCCGTGCCCCGCTGCCAGGCAGTCGCGGGCGTGATGCAGGGCGAGGGTGCTCTTGCCGACACCACCCATGCCGCGCACGCTCTGCGCGACGATGCCGGTGCCGGTCGAGGGCAGTGCCCGCAAGAAGGCCAGGGCGTCGTCCCGGCCCTTGAACACGCGGCTGTTCAGCGCCGGCAGGTTGTTCAAGCGGGTGATCGCCGCTTCCGGCACGGCTGCCTGCAGCGCGCCCTGCGGCAGGTTCAGGTTGTGCTGTTCGATCCGTGCGTGGTCCCCGCTCGCGATGATTCCCCTGTTGGTCACCGCGGCGGTGGACCGGACGCCTGAAGCGGAAGGGAAGCCGTCCGTCGTCATCGCTGCACGGTGCCGTTGTCTCCGGTGACGATGACCCCGGAGTTGTCCTGTGTGGCCACGGCCCGCTCACCCGATGCCGTGGGGCCGTTCGCGGCCGGCGCCGGGGTCCGGCCCGCGGAGCCGATGAGCGAGGACGCCCAGGCGCCCAGGACGCCCGCGACCACGGCACCGGCTCCCGCACCCGTCCCGATCCGGGTCGCGCGGTCCCAGGGCAGAAGCAGGTCCCCGAGCCACACGCACAGTGCGAAAACCACCAACGCGATCGCTATGGCCAACAGCCAACGCCCTGTCCGGCTCATGTGACGCCCCCTCGCGCATGAAATCGGTCATTCATCTTCGCACCAAGGCACGTCCGTATGGGACGCGTGCCTGATGTTCGCGCTCGGGGTCGTCCTCGCGCCGGGCGGGGCCGTCGCTCCGGGGGTGGTGCTCAAGAACGGCCGCGCGAAGGCGGTCCGCTTCTCGACACTCGCCGCCCTCTGCGAGGTGCTCGAATGTCAGCCGGGGGATTTGCTGCGGTGGGAGGCGGGCGGGGCCGCCGACGGGACAATGCCCTGATGGAGAACATCAGTATCCGCCCGGCCCGGTCCGGCGAACTGGCGGCTGTCGCCCGGCTCCGGTGGGAGTGGCTCATCGAGAACGGGGGCGAGTCCCTCGGCGAACGCGGGGAGTTCGTACGGCACTTCGTCGAATGGGCCCGGGACAACGCCGGGTCGCACCGGTGCATGGTGGTCGTGCGCGACGACGTCGTCATCGGTATGGCCTGGCTGGCGGTGGTGCAGCGGGTGCCCACGCCGCGGGCGCCCCGGCGGGCCTCCGGCGACCTCCAGTGCGTGTACGTCGTGCCCGAGGCGCGCGACGGCGGGCTGGGCGGCGCGCTCATCCGGGCCGTTCTGGACGGGGCCCGGGAGCTCGGCCTGGAGCGGGTGACCGTGCACTCGAGCCCGCAGGCGATTCCCGCGTACGCCCGGTGCGGGTTCCAGGAGTCGGCCCGGCTGCTGCACGCCCGGGTCGTGGGCGCCTGAGCCGTATGATCTTGAGGCCAGGTGGGGATCTGCTGAAGAACGGGGCGGGCTGTGCGGTGCTGGATCCGGACGGGGCGCTGAGGCGTCTACGACGGTATGGATCTGGAGAAGCCGGCCCGCGAGGGCTCCGAGACGCGAGTCGATCTGCGGAAAGGGGTGTCCGAACCGGCCGCGCCGCCGGTCCGTGAGGCGGCGCCCGAGGGGTGTCTCGCCGTAGCGATCCGGATTCCGGTGCGGATCGTCGTGCTCGTGCTGGTCGTCCCCGTGCGGATGGTGTGGGACGCGCTCGTCGTGGCCGGACGGTTCCTGAACGACGTGCTGCTCCGGCCGCTGGGCCGGGCGCTGCTGTGGCTCGGGCGGGCGGTGTTCGTCTGGCCGTTCGTGGGGCTGTGGCGGTATGTCGTCGTGCCGGTGGCCAAGGCGCTCGGGTGGCTCGGGAACGTGCTCCTCGTCGTGCCGCTGGTGTGGCTCTACCGGCACGTGCTGACACCGGTGGGACACGCGGTCGCCTGGGCCGTCACCCGGGCCGCCAAGGGCATCGGGGCCGTGTTCGGCTGGGTGTACTCGTATCTGCTCACGCCGGTCGGGCGCGCCGTGCTGTGGGTGCTGAAGGGGCTCGGCGCCGTGCTCGCCGCGCTCGGGGCCGGTGTGTACGCGGTCGTGGCGTGGCTCGCCCGGTACCTCGTCGTCGTCCCCGCCGTGTGGCTGTACACGTGGCTGCTCGCGCCCGTCGGGCGCGCGATCGCCTGGTGTGCCAAGGGACTGGTGTGGCTGGTGAGCACGGCCGTCACCGGCATCGGGACGGCTCTGTACTGGATCGCCCGGATCCTGCTCGTCCTTCCGGCGCTCGCCGTGTGGCGCTGGATCCTCACGCCGGTCGGACGGGTCCTCGCCGTCATCGGGCGGGAGGTCGCGGACGCCCTCGGGCATGCGTGGCGGATCGCCGGGCACATCTCGCTCGCCGTCGGGCGGTTCCTCGCGACGCTCTTGAGGTGGATCTTCGTCGAGCCGGTGCGGTGGGTGTACCGGAGCGTGCTGACGCCCGTCGGGCACGTCGTTCGGGACGCCGTCCTGCGACCCGCCGCCGAGGCCGCCCGGAGTGTGGGACGGGCCACGCGGCAGGCGCTGGCCTCGGCCCGGGAGTCCGTACGGCAGGCGCGCGCCGACTTCCGGCGGATGCTCTTCGGCGAGCCGGTGCAGCCGCAGCCCGTCGACCTCGGGGAACCTTCGGGCCGCGAGGCACGTACTCTTGGTAGCAGTACGACCGCTCTCACGAAGGACTGAACGACACTGGGCAAGCGACAGCCCGAAGGCCCGCCGCCCGCACCCGCGGTGCAGCGCATCCGACTGCGCTACACCAAGCGCGGCCGCCTCCGGTTCACCAGCCACCGTGACTTCCAGCGCGCCTTCGAGCGTGCGTTGCGCCGTGCCGAGGTGCCGATGGCCTACTCGGCGGGCTTCACACCGCACCCGAAGGTGTCGTACGCCAATGCCGCACCCACCGGCACGGGCAGTGAGGCGGAGTACCTGGAGATCGCGCTCACCGCGCAGCGCGACCCGGAGCAGCTCAGGATCCTTCTCGACGAGTCGCTGCCCGCCGGGCTCGACATCATCGAGGCGGTCGAGGCCCGCACCCCGGGCCTCGCCGACCGGCTGACGGCTTCCGTGTGGGAGCTGCGGCTGGACGGCGTGCCGCAGGAGGAAGCCCGCCGGGCGGCGGACGCCTTCAACGCGGCCGAGACCGTCGAGGTCCAGCGCCTCGCCAAGAACGGGGTGCGCACCTTCGACGCCCGCTCCGCCGTCGTGAGCCTGGAGATCCCCGATCTCACAGAAACGCACAGTTCGCAGGCTGATAGGCCGACCGACCAGCCCTGTGCGATACTGCGGCTGGTTGTTCGGCACGTGACGCCTGCCGTACGACCCGACGACGTCCTGTCCGGTCTCCGCGCCGTGGCCGACCTGGCGCCGCCGGTCCCCGCAGCGGTGACCAGGCTGGCGCAGGGGCTGTTCGATGAAGAGACCGGCACGGTGACCGACCCGCTCGCGCCCGACCGCGAGGCAGCGGAGGCCCACTCAACGGCCGAACCGCCTGCCGCCGCGACGGCGCCGGCGTAGGTTCCGCGAAGGGACGGACGTCGTAGCGCCGCCCTCGGACTCGGGAGCCACCTGGGTCGGGCAGCGCACCGACCAGAAGACTTTCGCCAGGCCGTACGCATTGGGCGTACGGAACCGGCGAGACAGGACACAGAGAGCTCCCGTGCGGCGCCCGCGCCCCGGACGGCGGCGACGCGCACAGCGCGAGCCGCGGACGTCACCGGCACAGCCGGACCAGGCGCGGCGCCCGGGAGCCTGACGGGAGAAAAGCCCGCATGCTCGAACCGACCGAACCCACAGAGTCCTCCACGGACTCCGAACAGAACACCCCCAGCGACACCCTGCCGCCCCGCCGGCGGCGCCGTGCCGCGTCCCGACCGGCGGGTCCGCCGGTCGGCACCTCCTCCGACGCTCCGGTGGAGACCGTCACGCCGGCCATACCGGCCGCGGAGCCCGACGACCTCGCGGACGACGCAGTAGCGGCCGACGAGGCCGAGGAGACCGCCGCCGAGGAGACCGTCGCGCCGGCGCAGGAGCAGGCCGCCGAGGAGGCCGCGCCTGCCGCTCCCAAGCGGCGTCGTGTGGTTCGCCGTGCCGCCGCGCCCGCCGGGGCCCCGGCGGGCGCCGAGGCCGCCGAGACCGTGGTGCCGGTGACCGCCGGTGCTCCCGCCGCCTCCGAGGCGCCGGAGCAGGTTGAGGCCGCCCCGTCCGCCGAGGTGTCCGAGGATGCCGCTCCCCGGCGCACCCGGCGTCGTGCGACGCGCACGGTGACCTCGCCCGCCGCGGCTCCGGCCGAGGCCGTGGAGGCGGTGGCGCCTGCTGCCGCCGCCGCACAGGCCGAGCCGAGCGCCCCCGAGACCGCGGAGGCCGCCGAGGAGGCTGCTCCGCGGAAGACCCGGCGGCGTGCCACGCGACGGGTGACCGCGCCCACCGCAGCGCCTGCCGCCGCGGAGGCGGCGGAAGGAACCGCCGACGCGGGCCGGTCCGGCTCCGTCACCACGACCGACGCGCCCGCCGAGGCCGCCGCCGTGTCCGGTGGGCCCGCCGAGGCCCCCGCCGGCACGCCCGCCGAGGAGGCGAAGGCACCTGTGACCGATTCCCCCGCCGCTGAGTCCGACGGAGCCCCCGAGGCCGCCGCCGACGCCGCCGCTCGCGCCGCCCAGGCGCCCGAGCCCGCCGAGCCCGCCGAGGATGCCGCTCCGCGGCGCCGTCGCCGGGCCGTCCGCCGGGCCGCCAGTGGTTTCGCCGAGCCCGCGCAGTCCTCACGGGGCTCCCGGGCCTCGAAGTCCGCGCAGGCCGCCGCCGGTGAGAGCGAGACGTCGGCGCGGCCCGCGCGGCCCGCCGTCGCCCTCTTCCAGGCGCCCGTGTTCACCGAGCCCCAGTTCCAGACGCCGGAGCGGGCCGCTGCCGCGGCCGCCGCCGAGGCGGCCGGGGCCGAGGAGCCCGAGGAGACGGAGGAGTCCGCGCCGGCGGAGGTGCGGGAGGAGCAGCCCGGCGGGTCGCGCCGCCGGCGTCGTCGCCGGGGTTCCGCTGACGAGCCCGAGGCCCAGGTCACCGAGGCCCCCGCCACCGAGGCCCCCGCCGCCGAGAGCGCCGTCGACGAGGCGGAGGAGCCCGAGGAGTCCGCCGAGGGCGACGACCAGGACGACTCCGAGGGCACCGGCTCGCGCCGTCGCCGTCGCCGGGGCGGCCGCCGCCGTCGGCGTGGTGACTCCGCCGAGACCGACACCGAGGCCGGCGAGGGCATGGACGCCGAGTCCGAGCAGGACGCCGAGGACACCGCGGAGCAGGCCGAGGAGGACCAGGACGAGTCCGACGAGGCCGCCGACCGCGAGGAGTCGTCCGGCGGCGGCTCCAGCAGCAGCCGCCGGCGTCGTCGCCGTCGTCGCCGTGCCGGTGACACCGCGCCCGAGGCCGAGCCGTCCGACGACGACCCGGAGCGCACGGTCGTCAAGGTCCGTGAGCCCCGCCCCAAGGCCGAGCCGTCCGACGAGGTGCAGTCCATCAAGGGCTCGACCCGTCTGGAGGCCAAGAAGCAGCGCCGCCGGGAGGGCCGCGAGCAGGGCCGCCGGCGCGTCCCGATCATCACCGAGGCCGAGTTCCTGGCCCGGCGCGAGGCCGTCGAGCGTGTGATGGTCGTCCGGCAGCACGGCGACCGTACGCAGATCGGTGTCCTCGAGGACAACGTGCTCGTCGAGCACTACGTCAACAAGGAGCAGTCGACCTCGTACGTCGGCAACGTCTACCTCGGCAAGGTGCAGAACGTGCTGCCGTCGATGGAGGCCGCCTTCATCGACATCGGCAAGGGCCGCAACGCGGTGCTGTACGCCGGTGAGGTCAACTTCGAGGCGCTCGGCATGGCCAACGGGCCGCGGCGCATCGAGTCCGCCCTGAAGTCCGGGCAGTCGGTGCTCGTCCAGGTGACGAAGGACCCCATCGGGCACAAGGGCGCCCGCCTGACCAGCCAGGTCTCCCTCCCCGGCCGCTACCTCGTGTACGTGCCCGAGGGCTCCATGACCGGCATCAGCCGCAAGCTCCCCGACACCGAGCGGGCGCGGCTGAAGACGATCCTCAAGAAGATCGTCCCCGAGGACGCGGGCGTCATCGTGCGCACCGCCGCCGAGGGCGCGAGCGAGGACGAGCTGCGCCGGGACGTCGAGCGGCTCCAGGGGCAGTGGGAGGACATCCAGAAGAAGGCCAAGAACGGCGGCAACGCGCCGACGCTGCTGTACGGCGAGCCGGACATGACCGTCCGGGTCGTGCGCGACATCTTCAACGAGGACTTCTCCAAGGTCGTCGTCAGCGGCGACGAGGCGTGGCAGACCATCCACGGCTACGTGTCGCACGTCGCGCCGGACCTCGCCGAGCGGCTCCAGAAGTGGACCTCCGAGGTCGACGTCTTCGCCACGTACCGGATCGACGAGCAGCTCGCCAAGGCGCTGGACCGCAAGGTCTGGCTGCCCAGCGGCGGTTCGCTGGTGATCGACCGGACCGAGGCGATGGTCGTCGTCGACGTCAACACCGGCAAGTTCACCGGTCAGGGCGGCAACCTCGAGGAGACCGTCACCAGGAACAACCTGGAGGCGGCCGAGGAGATCGTGCGTCAGCTGCGGCTGCGCGACCTCGGCGGCATCATCGTCATCGACTTCATCGACATGGTGCTGGAGTCCAACCGGGACCTGGTGCTGCGGCGCCTGCTCGAATGCCTGGGCCGGGACCGTACGAAGCACCAGGTGGCCGAGGTGACCTCGCTGGGGCTCGTGCAGATGACCCGCAAGCGGGTCGGGCAGGGGCTCCTGGAGTCCTTCTCCGAGACCTGCGTCCACTGCAACGGACGCGGTGTCATCGTGCACATGGAGCAGCCGACCACCTCCGGCGGAGGCGGCGGCAAGCGCAAGAAGCGTGCGCGTGCCGGTGCCGCCGAGCAGCCGCACGTGCACGAGGCGGCCGTCGAGACCGCCGAGCAGGAGGCGGAGACCGAGGCCGAGATCGGTGCCGAGATCGCCGAGCCGATCGCGCTGCCAGAGCCGGCCTTCGAGCCCGACGAGGAGCTGTACAGCAGCGCCGCCGAGGCGGAGGCCGCGGCCACGCGCGGGCGGACCCGGCGCCGGACGAGCCGGCGGGCGTCCGCTCCGGCGGGTGCGCCGCGCGGTGAGACGGCGGAGCCGAAGGCCGAGCAGGACAGGAAGGCCGAGCAGGCCGAGGCCGAGGTGCCGACGGCTCAGGACGTGACCGTCGCCGAGGAGGTCGCCCGTCCGGTGCAGCAGGAGCCGGCCGCCGAAGCGCACGCCGAGCCGATGGCCGTCGAGGACCCGGTCGTCGAGGCCCCGGCCGCCGAGGAGGCCGCGCCCAAGGGCCGTGGCCGTCGGCGGGCGACGCGCAAGGTGTCCGCGCCGGCCGGTTCTCCGGCGGGGGCGGAGGCGGCCGTGGTGACGGTCTCCGAGACCGCGCCCGCGGCGTCCGAGGCCACGCAGGCGCCCGAGCAGGCCGAACAGCCCGAGGCGGCTGCCGAGGCGGCTGCGGAGGTGCCCGCCGAGAGCGCCGCCCCGGCCCGTCCGCGGCGCCGCGCCGTGCGCAAGCCCACCGTGTCCACCGCCTCCGAGGAGGCGGCCGTCGTGGTCGTCCCGTCGGCCGCGTCCGAGGCAGCCCCGGAGGCCGCCGCGGCCGACGGCGCCGCCACGGAGGAGGCCGCCGAGGAGTCGGCTCCGGCCAAGAAGACGGCCCGCAAGACGGCCAAGAAGGCCACGGCGAAGAAGGCCGCCGCCAAGAAGACCGCGGCGAAGAAGACCGCGGCCAAGAAGACGACGGCGAAGAAGGCGGCGGCGAAGACGACCAAGACCGCCGCCAAGAAGACCACGTCGAAGAAGACCGTCGCGGCGGAGCAGTCCCGCTCCTCCGTCTCGGCCTCCACCGACGAGGACTGACCCGCCTCGACGTCCGCCGGGGCGTGCGCGAACCCGCGTACGCCCCGGCGGACGCGACCGGCGTGACCGGTCGCACAGGCGGCGGGCCCGGCTCGGTTTGACCCTCTTGGCCGCGGCCCCGTAACCTTGACCGTCGGCGTGTCGAATGACGCGTCACATCCCCGTAAACCTCATCCTCCGGGCGCCGGGCGCCCAGGAGAGGCCGCTCGCTGTGTCGGACGGCTGGCCTGCGGGGGTGCCGTTTCCCGAGCGAGAGAGTGAGTCCGCGTGTACGCCATCGTGCGCAGCGGTGGTCGCCAGCACAAGGTTGCTGTCGGCGACATCGTTGAGGTTGACAAGATTTCCACTGCCCAGGTTGGCGACACGGTCGAGCTCTCGACCCTGCTCGTTGTCGACGGCGACTCCGTGACCAGCGACCCGTGGGTGCTGGCCGGCATCAAGGTCCAGGCCGAGGTCGTGGACCACCACAAGGGCCAGAAGATCGACATTCTGCGCTACAAGAACAAGACCGGTTACCGCCGTCGCCAGGGCCACCGCCAGCAGTACACGGCGATCAAGGTCACTGAGATCCCCGCGGCTGCGAAGTAAGGGACTGAGGAGAAATGGCACACAAGAAGGGCGCATCGTCCACCCGGAACGGTCGCGACTCCAACGCCCAGCGGCTCGGCGTGAAGCGCTTCGGCGGTCAGGTCGTCAACGCGGGTGAGATCCTGGTCCGTCAGCGCGGCACCCACTTCCACCCGGGCGCCGGTGTCGGCCGTGGCGGCGACGACACGCTGTTCGCGCTCCAGGCCGGTTCGGTGCAGTTCGGCACCCACCGTGGCCGCAAGGTCGTGAACATCGTTCCGGTCGCCTGACCGGAAGCTTTCGCGAGGCGGACCTCACTTCCCTCACGGGAAGCGGGTCCGCCTTTCGCGTGTTACGCAGAGAACAACCCCGTACAACCCGTACACAACGGCCGTACATCACTGGAGGCACACACAATGACCACCTTCGTGGACCGCGTCGAACTGCATGTCGCCGCGGGTAACGGAGGTCACGGCTGTGCCTCCGTCCACCGTGAGAAGTTCAAGCCGCTGGGCGGGCCCGACGGCGGCAACGGCGGTCGCGGCGGGGACGTGATCCTCACCGTCGACCAGTCCGTCACCACGCTCCTCGACTACCACCACTCCCCGCACCGCAAGGCCACGAACGGCAAGCCCGGCGAGGGCGGCAACCGCTTCGGCAAGGACGGACAGGACCTCGTCCTGCCGGTGCCGGACGGCACGGTGGTGCTCGACAAGGCGGGCAACGTCCTCGCCGACCTGGTCGGCCACGGCACGTCGTACATCGCCGCGCAGGGCGGCCGGGGCGGGCTCGGCAACGCGGCGCTGGCGTCCGCGCGGCGCAAGGCGCCCGGGTTCGCGCTGCTCGGCGAGCCGGGAGACGTGCGGGAAGTCGTCCTGGAGCTGAAGACGGTCGCCGACGTGGCGCTCGTCGGATACCCGAGCGCCGGCAAGTCGTCCCTGATCTCGGTACTGAGCGCCGCCAAGCCGAAGATCGCCGACTACCCGTTCACCACGCTCGTGCCGAACCTCGGTGTCGTCACGGCCGGCTCGACGGTGTACACGGTCGCCGACGTGCCCGGGCTGATCCCGGGAGCCAGCCAGGGCAAGGGCCTGGGCCTGGAGTTCCTGCGGCACGTGGAGCGGTGCAGTGTGCTCGTGCACGTCCTGGACACCGCCACGCTGGAGTCGGACCGCGACCCGGCCTCCGACCTCGACGCCATCGAGGAGGAGCTGCGGCAGTACGGCGGGCTGGACAACCGTCCGCGGATCGTCGTGCTGAACAAGATCGACGTACCGGACGGCAAGGGCCTGGCCGAGATGGTGCGGCCCGACCTGGAGGAGCGCGGGTACCGCGTGTTCGAGGTGTCGGCCGTGGCGCACATGGGGCTGAAGGAGCTGTCGTACGCGCTCGGCGAGCTCGTGGCGAAGGCGCGGGCCGCGAAGCCGAAGGAAGAGGCCACGCGGATCGTGATCCGGCCCAAGGCCGTGGACGACACCGGCTTCACGGTGACGCGCGAGGCCGACGGCCTGTTCCGGGTACGGGGCGAGAAGCCCGAGCGCTGGGTGCGGCAGACCGACTTCAACAACGACGAGGCGGTCGGCTACCTGGCGGACCGGCTCAACCGGCTCGGGGTCGAAGAGGAACTGATGAAGGCGGGGGCCCGGAGCGGCGACGGTGTCGCCATCGGTCCCGAGGAGAACGCCGTGGTCTTCGACTGGGAGCCGTCCGTGATGGCCGGGGCGGAGATGCTCGGCCGGCGCGGTGAGGACCACCGGTTGGAAGAGGCGCGGCCGGCCGCGCAGCGCCGCAGGGACCGGCAGGCCGAGCGGGACGACGCGCAGCGGGAGTTCGACGACTTCGAGCCGTTCTGAGTCCGATCCGGGCTGACCAAGAGCAGACTCTGGGCGGATCCCGAGGCAACCTAGTCGTACACCGGTGAGTCGTACTGGGCAGTCCGGATGAGGATCTTGTTCCTCTCCGTGCTCCAACTGCCCAGCGGATCACCGGAGTTCACGTGCCCCGTCCCATGAGCAAGCGCAGGATCAGCCGAGGAGTCGCGGCGGCCATCGCGGTCGTCGCGGCCGTCACCGCCCCGGCGGTCGCGCACGCCGCCGACGCCGCCTCCGAGGGCCCGGCCGCCACGGCGAAGCTCCGCGACGACTTCAACGGCGACGGCTACCAGGACCTGGCCGTCGCCGCCCCGCGCGGCAAGGTGAGCGGCAAGGCGCGCGCCGGATACGTGGCCGTCGTGTACGGCTCGGCGAAGGGCATCGACCTCGCCCACAAGCAGGTCATCAGCCAGGACACCCCGGGCATACCCGGTGCCGCCGAGGCCGAGGACCACTACGGCGACGGGCTGGCCGCCGGTGACCTGGACGGCGACGGCTACGCCGACCTGGTCGTGGGCGCGCAGGGCGAGGACGTCGGGGACGTCATCAGCGCCGGAACCCTCGCCGTGCTGTGGGGCGGGCCGCAGGGCCTGTCCGGCGGTACCGCCGTGGCCACCGGCACGGAGGAGGACCGCGTCGACCCGCTCCACCCGGTGCTCGGCGACTTCAACGGTGACGGTCACCTGGACCTCGCCACCGGCAACCGCCTGCTGTACGGGCCGTTCGACCGTACCGCCGGCGCCGCGAGCAGCCACCGCCTCGCCCTGGAGGCCGAGTACGTCACGGACGACGTGAGTGCCGGTGACGTCGACCACGACGGCATCACGGACCTGGTCGCGCTCATCCACGACCACAGCGACGACGACCTGCACGACCCGGACGCCAAGCACCGCCGCGCGGTCCATCTGCGCGGCACCCCGGACGGGCTGAGCGCCCCCGCCCCGCTGGAGAACCCCGACGGCACGCGGATGCGCGGTGGCGAGAGCCTCGGCATCGGCGACGTGGACAAGGACGGGTACGGCGACCTCGTCATCGGCCGTCCGCTCGACGGCTCGGGTGAAGTCCCGCTCGACGACCCGTTGCTGAAGGGCGGCCAGATCGGTGTCGTGTACGGCTCGGCCGACGGCCCCGACACCTCCCGTACGACGATCATCACGCAGGGCACGCCCGGTGTGCCCGGCAGCCCGGAGTGGGGCGACGGCTTCGGCGGGGGCATCTCCGTCGGGGACGTCGACGGCGACGGCTACGCCGACGTCTCCACCGGAAGCGGGACCGAGAGCATCAGGGACGTGTACGCGGCTGGGCAGATCACCGTCCTGCGCGGCGGGAAGTCCGGGCTGACCGGCGACGGCGCCCTGGCCATGAACCAGAACACCGCGAACGTCCCGGGGACGGCGGAGCAGAACGACTTCTTCGGCGCCGAGACCGAGCTGCTCGACGTCAACGGCGACGGCCGGCCCGAGCTGTTCGCCGGCGCCACCGGCGAGAACCGGGACGGGGGAGTCTGGGCGTTCCCCAACCCGGTCGACGCTCCCGCCGCCACCGGCTCGGTCAGCTTCGGCGCGGGCACCCTCGGCACCGTCGCGGACGGCTCCGCCCTCGGCGCGGGCTTCGCCCGGTGATCCCTGACTGATCATCTGTCAGACCCGCCCCGGCAACGGCTTGTTCCGATGCTGGCGGTGGGTCTCCTTTTGTCTGCTTAGTTGTCATGTACGTGAACCCCGGCGTTCAGCGGGCGGACCGCCCGCGAGCGTGAAGCTTCCCAGTGTCCAAGTGGCCAGCGAGGTAAGGGAGTCAGCCGATGACCGGAGCAGTATCCCCCGACCGACGCCGCTTTCTGACCGCCGGTGCCGCGGTCCTCGGTGCCGCGGCCTCCGCCCAGCTGTGGCTTCCGGCCACCGCCCGCGGGGCCGAGACGCCGCTGCCCGACGGCGTGTTCAGCCTCGGCGTCGCCTCCGGGGACCCGCTGCCGGACGGCATCGTGCTGTGGACCCGGCTCGCCCCGGACCCGCTGAACGGCGGAGGCATGCCCGACCGGGTGGTGCCCGTGGAGTGGCAGCTCGCGGAGGACCACCGGTTCAGAAAGCTCGTCCGCCAGGGCACCGCCCAGGCCCGGCCCGAGTACGGGCACAGCGTTCACGTGGACGTACGCGGGCTGCGCCCGGACCGTACGTACTGGTACCGCTTCCGCACCAGCGGGCAGCTCTCGCCCACCGGCCGCACCCGTACCGCGCCCCACCCCTACAGCTCCGGTGGCTCCCTGCGCATGGCGCTGGCCTCCTGCCAGAACTGGCAGCACGGCTATTTCACGCCGTACGCCGACATGCTCGACCAGGACCCGGACGTCGTGGTGTTCGTCGGCGACTACATCTACGAGTCCACGCCGTCGGCGACGGGCGTACGACGCCACGAGGGGACCGGTGAGCCGTTCAGCCTCGCCCAGTACCGCAACCGGTACGCCCAGTACCGCACCGACGCGGACCTCGCGGCGATGCACGCGAACGCGCCCTTCGTGGTGACCTTCGACGACCACGAGGTGGACAACGACTTCGCCGGCGAGATCCCGCAGGACCCGGACAAGCAGCCGCACGACGCGTTCGTGGCCCGGCTGACCGCGGCCTACCAGGCGTTCTACGAGCACATGCCGGTCCGCGCCACCGCCGTCCCTTCGGGTCCGCACATCCGGATGTACCGCCGCCTGGAGTTCGGCCGGCTGGCCCGCCTCAACGTCCTGGACACCCGGCAGTACCGCAGCGACCAGGCCACCAGTCAGGCCGGTGCCCAGGACCCGTCGCTGACCATGCTGGGCGCCCGGCAGAAGCAGTGGCTGCTGAACGGGCTCCAGGACTCCCCGGCCCGCTGGAACCTGATCGCCTCGCAGATCATGATGGCCGAGACGGACCTCAAGGTCGGCGAGGGCAAGCTCTGGTTCTACGACGCCTGGGACGGCTACCAGGCCGAACGCAACCGCTTCCTCCAGGAGTTCAAGCAGGTCCGCAACCCCGTCGTGCTGTCCGGCGACCGGCACCTGACGATGATCAGCGACCTCAAGGAGGACTACGCCGACCCGGACTCCGCGGTCGTCGGCGCCGAGTTCGTCGGCACCTCCATCTCCAGCAACGGCGACCAGGACCAGGCGGCCTTCCGCAAGGAGTGGGACCCGCGGCGCCCGGACAACCCGCACTGGAAGCTGCTCGACGCACACCGCGGCTACCACCTCTTCGACATCGGCCGCGGCGGCATCGACGCGCAGGTGAGGGTGGTCGACACCGTTCGGCAGCCGTCGGCGACGCCGAGCACGCTGGCCAGGCTGCGGGTCGAGGCGGGCCGGCCGGGCGTCGAGGTGGTCTGACCCGGCCCCTGACACACACGTGAGCCCGGCACTCCTCGGAGCGCCGGGCTCCTCGCCGTACGAGACGTGTGATCCTTGTGAGAAGTCCGACCCGGGCTGTCGGCGTATTGTTCTCGCCGAGATCGAAATGCTGCGGAATCTTAACCAGGAATTCCGCGCGGCAATGAGCTGACGGACGAGTCGCATTCGCGGCTTGCCCGGGACGGCGCGCCCACGCATATGAAGAACGCGTGCAGCCCCACGCCCGGGGGCGTGAAGATCCGCGGACGGCGGTGGGCCGCTCGACAGCCGCCGCGACCGGCGACGGGGCGACGGTGCGGGCGGCACCGTCAAAGCGCGTACCGTGCACCAGACATCGTCCAAGGAACTCGTGAAGGTCCTCGGTCACCGCCGTCTCAAGCGGCTCCGACGTCGCTGAGCATCTGTGGAGTTACTCACAGCGCATTTCCCCGAGGGGCGCGGAACCGTCTCACCAATCACCAGGAGTGGGAGGTGAATGACAGGTTGCGCGCACATATGCGGCAGAGGTCGCTCACCTTGCACTGCGGTAACCACAAGTGGGACCATTTCCAAGTTCCCTGTCGCCCCAAGGTAGGTCACCTGTGTCCCAGCACATAGCCAAGCCCCGTACCACCGCAGTGATCCTGGCCGGTGGCACCGGTCAGCGGGTGGGTCTGTCGATCCCCAAGCAGCTGCTGAAGATCGCCGGCAAGGCAGTCATCGAGCACACGCTGACCACCTTCGAGAACGCGGACTCGATCGACGACATCATCGTGCTGATGGCACCCGGCTACGTGCCCGACGTCGAGAAGATCGTCGCGAAGGCCGGATTCAAGAAGGTCTCGAAGATCATCGAGGGCGGCGCCACGCGGAACGAGACCACGGAGCGCGCCATCTCGGCCCTGGGCGAGGGCCTGGCCGAGGGCGAGGACGCCAACGTCCTCTTCCACGACGCCGTGCGCCCCCTGCTGTCGCAGCGCGTCATCGACGACTGCGTCGCCGCGCTGGAGCGCTACCAGGCCGTCGACGTGGCCATCCCCTCCGCCGACACCATCATCGTCACGCGCACGCACGGCGAGGACGGCGAGTTCATCACCGAGATCCCGGACCGCTCCCGGCTGCGCCGCGGCCAGACCCCGCAGGCCTTCAAGCTGTCCACGATCAGGCGGGCCTACGAGGTCGCCGCCGGCGACCCCAACTTCCAGGCCACCGACGACTGCTCCGTCGTGCTCAAGTACCTGCCGGACGTGCCGATCCACGTCGTCGCGGGTGACGAGTACAACATGAAGGTCACCCAGCCCGTCGACGTCTTCATCGCCGACAAGCTCTTCCAGCTGGCCTCCACCGCCGCGCCCGAGCAGGTCTCCGAGGACGCCTACCGCGAGCTGCTGACCGGCAAGACGGTCGTCGTCTTCGGCGGCTCCTACGGCATCGGCAAGGACATCGCCGAACTCGCCGAGTCCTACGGCGCCAAGGTCTACGCGCTGGGCCGCTCCACCACCGGCACCCACGTGGAGAACCCGGAGGAGGTCGACGACGCCCTGTCCAAGGCCTACGCCGAGACCGGCCGCATCGACTACGTGGTCAACACCGCCGGCGTGCTGCGCATCGGCAAGCTCGCCGAGACCGACAACGCCACCATCGAAGAGGCGCTGAAGGTCAACTACCTGGCCCCGGTGCAGATCGCCCGTTCGTCGTACAAGTACCTGTCCGAGACCAAGGGCCAGCTGCTCCTCTACACCTCCAGCAGCTACACCCGCGGCCGCGCCGAGTACAGCCTGTACTCCTCCACCAAGGCCGCCATGGTGAACCTCACCCAGGCCCTGTCCGACGAGTGGGCCGGTGACGGCGTCCGCGTCAACTGCATCAACCCGGAGCGCACGGCCACCCCGATGCGCACCAAGGCTTTCGGCCAGGAGCCGGCCGGCTCGCTGCTGTCCTCCGAAGCCGTGGCCCGCACCTCGCTCGACGTGCTGCTGTCCGAGCTGACCGGACACGTCATCGACGTCCGCCAGCAGGACCCGACCGCCGGTGCGGCCCGCGCCTCCGGCTTCGAGCAGGCACTGGCCTCCGTGCTGGACCGGCAGGACGGCGTGTAATAATTGGCGCCAAATAGACTTCGGTAATTCAGGCCTCTGCGCCCTCCTGTTAACGGCTTCGTCAACAGGAGTGTTCGCAGGGGCCTGAATCCATACAGTCTCGCGAATATTCACAGACCAGCCGCATTCTAGAACCAAGACCGGCACACCCCTCCCAAGAGCAGGTTTCTCCGTGATATCCACCGCTATTCGCGTCGCCCGGGTGGGCAGCGCGGCCGAGCTGGCCGCGGCGGTCCTCATGATGCTGGGCTTCCCCTGCCTCATGCTGGCCGCGCTCGTCCCGAGCGTCCCCGCCTTCGCGGCAGCGGCCGCCGTGACGTACCTGGCGGACCACTATCTGCACCGCAAGGGCAGCTATCTGATCAACCGCCTCAGCAAGGTGCGGGCGGGCCTGTCGATCCGCTTCCTGATCCGGCAGCTGCTCCTCGTCCTGCTGCTGGCCCGGCTGTCCCTCGCGGACAACCTGATCTACTACGGGGCGATCGCCTGCTTCATCGCCTTCTACGGTCTCCAGGCCCCGCACGGCGCGCTGGTCCAGCTGATCCGCAACCGCCGCCGCATGCCGGTCGCCACGCGCAACATCGACCTGAAGTCGCGCATCCGCATCCCGGACGCCCCGCCGCGCCGGCTGCTGCACCGCTCCGCCGAGAAGATGCTGCACCTCGACCTCTTCGCGGTCGCCGGCATCCTGCTCGCCGCGCAGGTGAAGTCCGCCCTCGTCGGCTTCGTCGGCATCGGCATCACGGTGGCCGTCGCCTCCCTGTACGTGCTGGCGCTCATGCCGTACGTGCGGGGCCGGAAGATCCCGCCGAACGCCGAGAAGGTGCTGGCCGCCGTCGACAACTGGCTGGGCGAGTACAAGCCGGAGACGGTCCTGTACTTCTCCGGTTCCAAGGACTCCGCGTACCAGGTGAACATGTGGCTGGACACCATGGAGAACCTGGACTCCAAGCCGCTGATCATCCTGCGTGAGCGGGCCATCCTGAACAACCTCGCGCCGACCACGGTCCCCGTCATCTGCGTGCCCGGAGGGGTGCACCTGATGAACATGGACCTGTCCACGGTGCGGGTCGCGCTCTACGCGGCGAACGTCGGCAAGAACATCCACATGCTGCGCGTGCCCACCATGAAGCACGTCTTCATCGGCCACGGCGACAGCGACAAGCTCGCCAGCGTCAACCCGTTCAGCAAGGTCTACGACGAGGTGTGGACGGCCGGCCGCGCGGGCCGCGACCGCTACGCCATCGCCGACGTCGGTGTCCGCGACGACGACATCGTCGAGGTCGGCCGCCCGCAGCTCGCCCCGATCCAGACCTGGCAGGGCGTGCCCGAGGGCCGGATCCCGACCGTGCTGTACGCCCCCACCTGGGAGGGCTGGGACGACAACCCCGGCAACACCTCGATCCTGCTGGCCGGCGAGAACATCGTGAAGAAGCTGGTCGCGGCCGACCCGCCGGTGCGCGTCCTGTACAAGCCGCACCCCTTCACCGGCACGCGCAGCAAGGAGGCCAAGGCCGCCCACGAGCGCATCACCGCCCTGGTCCGGAAGGCCGCCGCCGAGCGCGCAACCGACTCGCGCTTCGTCACCGACAGCGCCGCCCAGGCGCAGGCCAGGACCGAGCTGGCCCGGATCGAGGCCCGGATCGCCCAGCTGGCCGGCACCGGCGGCGACAAGGGCCGCGACGAGGCCGAGGCCACCCGTGACGGGCAGGTCGACGTCGCCCGGCACGAGGAGGTCGCCCGGCTGCGCGCCGAGTGGAACGCCGCCTACTGGCGTTCCTTCCCCACCTGGGAGCACCGCGTCATCACCGGCGCCGAGCCGCGGTTGTACGACTGCTTCAACGTCTCCGACGCGATGGTCTCCGACATCTCCAGCGTGGTCTCCGACTTCATCGCGAGCGGCAAGCCGTACGCGGTCACCGACTCCGCGGAGGTGGGCGTCGAGGAGTTCAAGCGGAACAACACGGCCGTGCGTGCCGCGGTGATCCTGTCCAACAGCGCGGACGAGCTGGGCGAGCTGCTGAGCGCCGTCCGCGACCCGGCCGCCGACCCGCTGGCCGAGGACCGCAAGGAGCTCAAGCAGTACCTGCTGGGCCCGGACGAGCCGGCCTCCATCGACCAGTTCAACACCGCCGTCGCGAACCTCGCGCTCAAGGCCGAGACGCGCAATGTCGGCCAGGAGTCACGGATCGCGGCCGCCACCGCCGAGGGAGAACTGGCGAACGCCGTGCCCGGGCAGCGGGTGTCCTCCGCCGGTGACACGGACGGCGTCGGCACGGGCTGAGCCGCCGGCCGCTTCAGAGTTCGGCCCCCGAGGAGCGCTCCTCGGGGGCCGAACTCTTTCTCGTTCCCGCTTCCTGTCGGTTCAGCATGTGATGTGACTCACTAATACGTGTGTTTGGGGCAACCGCTTGCCCCGATCACTCGTCTACCAAGTAGCGAATGAGGCGATACGGGGGGAATATCCCATTGACTAGGGGGAAACGTGACCGTTGCGCAGCCTGATGTGAGCGTGATCATCGGGGCGTACGAAGCGATGCCGTATCTGATCGAGTGCCTCGCCTCCGTCGAGGCGCAGACACTCGATCCGGAGCGCATCGAGGTCATCGCGGTGGATGACGGATCGACGGACGGCACAGGGGAGTACCTGGAGGAGTTCGCCGAGCGCGCTCCCATGCACGTCCTGGTGATCCGGCAGGAGAACTCCGGCGGACCCAGCGGCCCGCGCAACGTCGGTCTGGGCAAGGCGACCGGGCGTTACGTCTTCTTCCTCGACGCCGACGACCGGCTGGGCCCCGAGGCCCTGGAGCGGATGGTCGACATGGCCGACCGCGCCGGGACGGACGTAGTCCTGGGCAAGGTCGAGGGCGTCAACCGCTCGGCACCGAAGTCCATGTGGGGCAAGACGGTGGAGCGCGCGGACGTGTACTCGTCCAACATCAAGTTCACCCTCAGCGCGCAGAAGCTGTTCCGCCGCGCCCTGCTCGAGCGGCACGGCATGCGGTTCGACGAGTCGCTGTTCACCGGTGAGGACGCCCTGTTCACGATGGAGGCGTACCTGCGGGCGGACGGCGTCTCCGTGGTCGCCGACCACACCTGCTACTACCTGGTGGGCCGTGACGACGGCAAGCACGTGACCAAGAGCGGCAGCTACACGCTGCGCTTCGACTCCGCGCGGGCCCTGATGAACCTCATCGCCGAGCTCGTCCCCGCGGGTGGCCGGCGCGACCAGCTGATGGTCCGGCCCTTCCTCGTCACGCTGCTGCCGCAGTTCGGGCCCAAGTACCTGACGGACAGCGAGGAGATACGCCGGCACAAGTTCGAGCTGGCCAAGCCTCTGATGGACGCGTACTGGACCGAGGGCGTCGCCCAGCGCCTCAAGGTCCACGAGCGGCTGCGGCTGCACCTGGTCGCCGAGCAGCGTCCCGACCTGCTGCTGGACGTCGTGAAGTTCGTCAAGGCCAAGAAGCAGGCGGCGGCCCTGCTGGAGCGGAAGGGCCGCCGCGTCTACCTGGCCTATCCGCACTTCCGCGACCGCGCCGCGGGCATCCCCGACTCGGTGTACCTCGCCGAGCCGCGCGAGGCCCGCGTCTTCCCGGGCTACCGTGAGGGCGGCGTCGACACGTTCGTACGCCGGGCGGTGCGCAAGGCGCGGCGGGTGCTGACGTCGCGTGAGGTGCGTCCGGCGGCGTGAACGCGAACGCGGGGCCGTGGGCTGATCGCCCACGGCCCCGCGGTGCTGGGGGGTGTCCGCGAAGTCCCTAGTGCTGTGCGGTCGTCGGCAGGCCGGCTCCGTCGCTCGCCGGCTCCGTGCGCTGGCCGGGCAGTTCCGCGGTCGGCCGCTCCGCCGCCAGGCGCTCCGCCACCCGTGCCCGGTGGTCCCGGGCCTGAGCGCACAGGGCCTGCACGGCCGCGTTGAAGCGCTCCTGCGACGGCGGATCGGCCGGGCCCAGCAGGCGCAGCTTCAACTCGGCGCGGGCCTCGGCCAGCACGTCCTTCTCCGGGCACCGGACCGTCTCCAGCAGGCCCGGCACCCCGGCCGCGTCCGGCGTCAGCACGGTCGCCGCCGCCACCGTCGGGAACGCCGTACGGAAGGCCTCCTCGGGCAGCCCACTGGTGTTCGCCACCGCGTACGGCTTCTCGCTCGCCAGGAAGTCGCTGATCACGCTCGACACGTCACTGATCAGCAGGTCGGCCACGTTGAAGCAGGAGTACAGCGCGGGCCGGGCGTCCGTGATGATCTGGTGCTCGCCCTCCGGCAGCGAAGCCCAGTAGGCCTCCTCCCAGGCCGCCGTCGCCCGTGCCACCGCCTCCGCCCGGCCCGGCTCCGGCGCCGACTGCACGAGCATCCGCTCCAGCGTGTCGGCCCCGGCCCGGAAGTCGGCCGTGGTGAGGCGGTCCAGCTCCTCGGTGAGACGGGTCAGCTCGGCACCGGCCGTGGGGCGACGGGCCCCCGTGCGCTCCCGGTTGGCCGCCCGGATCAGCTCCCGGATGCGCAGATCGGCCGCGCCCGCGCGCGGGTCCACCGACCCCGTCAGCGGATGCGGCTTGTACAGCAGCCGCACACCTGGATCCGCGAGCAGCGCCCGCACCAGGTTCTCACCGGCCGCGATCACCGACGTGTTGCCGGGGTTGCCGTCCCAGCCCTCCCAGGTCGGCGCGTACAGCACGGTCGTGTTCGTCCTCCGCGGCGGTCCGGCGTACGGCCGTACGGCGTCCAGTTGCGGACGGCCCGTCTCCACCACGTCCTTGTCCTCGACGCCGACCTCGGCCAGCGCGTACCGTTCGCGCGCGGCGGGCCCGGCCACCCAGACCTCGTCGTACGCCTTCGCGTACGGGTTGCAGGAGGACAGCTTGTCGCTCTCGCCGTGGTTGACGAAGGTGTGCCTGATCGTGGGGATGCGCAGTACCTGGGAGGTCTTGCCGGAGTTCGACGGGTGGATGAGGACCTGGAGCGTGGAGTGCTCCAGCCGCATCAGCGTGGACACCTTCGGCAGGCAGACGATCGGGATGTCCGTCGCCGCGATCTTCTGCACCATGAACCGCTCGCGCAGCACGATGACCGGCTTCCCGTCGAGCTTGGCGAGCGGCTCCAGCCACATGTTCGCCTGGTAGGCCGAGGAGGCACCGCCGGAGAAGTACAGGCCCACGGTCGGCCGGTACTCGGCCAGCCACGCGTCGAACCAGGCGAGCACCTCCTGCTCGCCGGCCGGGCGGCGTCCCGGCAGCAGCCGGAGGAGCAGTGCGCCGAGGCCGGTCAGCGCGAGCAGCAGGGACAGCGCGATGCCCGCGGCGGCGAACACCGGCTCGTCGCGCGGCGCGGCGGCCAGCAGTCCGGCCGTCGCCGGCAGGCCGAACACCAGCAGCCGGTGGCCGGGGCGGCGCAGCAGCCCGGACGGGGCCGGGGACAGCCGCAGGGCCGAGGCGTCGATGTTGCGGGTCACCACCGGCAGCGTGCGGGTGCGGCGCACCAGCACGGAGAGCGCCTGGATCGCGCAGTGCAGCACGTAGAAGGCGAGCAGTCCGGCCACCAGCGGGGCGTACACCGTCTCCCGGTCCTGCTCGCCGAGCCGCAGCAGGCCGACGACCAGCAGCAGGTCCCGCAGGACGTGCCGCACGGTGATGTCCGCGTGCGACTTGGCGAACAGCGACAGCACCCCGCGCTGCCACCGGTACAAGGCGCCCTCGGTGGCCAGGGAGACGGTGGTCGCGGCGAGCAGCAGGGGTACGTGGGGCAGCAGCGCCGCGACCGCCTGAGCGGCGAACGCGGCGGCCAGGACGATGGTGACCAGCCCCTTCAGCAGGGCCGGTGGGCGGGGGAGAGGTAGGGGCACTGCGGTCACTCCAGGAGCGTCGGGTCGGCGCAGGTCGGCCGTCCGGGTTAACGCGCGGCGACCTCCCGACGACACGCGCGTGTCCCGGGGTGGCGTGCGGGGTGCGCGGTGCATGTGTTCGGGGGTGGCGTGCGCGTGTGCCGCAGGCGGACTCCGGGGGCGTGCGCGGTGTGCCGCGGGTGTGTTCCGGGGGCGTGTGCGGTGGACGCCGGGGGGGGGGTGTTCGGTCGCGGCCTGCGTGGTCTGCCGGGCGGTGGC
>NZ_WWIQ01000076.1:66065-77038 GCF_009862985.1 Streptomyces sp. SID5464
GGGTGGCGTGTGCGGTGGACGCCGGGGGTATGTTCGGTCGCGGCCTGCGTGGTCTGCCGGGCGGTGGCCTGTGCGGTCGGCTGCACAGCAGCGTGGCCGGGACGGCGTGCCGGTGTGCCAGGGGCGCGTTCGGGGGTGCCACGCGCGTGCCTGATGGCGGCCTGCCCCGTCCGTGCGGTGCGGCCTGCAGGGTGGGCGGTACAGGGCCCCTCCGGGAGAGGCCCC
The DNA here is from genome assembly GCF_009862985.1 of Streptomyces sp. SID5464. Classification (NCBI taxonomy): domain Bacteria; kingdom Bacillati; phylum Actinomycetota; class Actinomycetes; order Kitasatosporales; family Streptomycetaceae; genus Streptomyces; species Streptomyces sp. SID5464. The sequence continues at coordinate 66,291 of NZ_WWIQ01000076.1, forward strand.
TTCACGGCGCGTCTAGGGGGCGTCTCCACCGCCCGTGCCCGCGGACAGTGGGAGCACCGCCGGGCGGTGACGCCCGCCGTACCGTCCGTAGCGTGGACCGGCGCCGCGCCCCGTCCGGCCGTCCCGTAGATTTCCTGGTGAGCGACCGAATCGACGCGAGGGGACGGACGGCGACGTGGCAGGGGCAAGGCAGGCCGTGGGCGAGGCCCGCAGGATCGTCGTCAAGGTCGGGTCCTCCTCGCTGACCACCGCCTCGGGCGGCCTGGACGCGGACCGCGTGGACGCGCTGGTCGACGTGCTCGCCAAGGTCCGCAGCGGCGGCGAGCGCGAGATCGTCCTGGTCTCCTCCGGCGCCATCGCGGCCGGCCTCGCCCCCCTGGGCCTGCGCCGCCGCCCGAGGGACCTCGCCCGGCAGCAGGCCGCCGCCAGCGTCGGCCAGGGCCTGCTGGTCGCCCGCTACACCGCCTCCTTCGCCCGCTACGGCGTCGGCGTCGGCCAGGTGCTCCTGACCTCCGACGACATGAGCCGCCGGGCCCACCACCGCAACGCCTCCCGCACCCTGGACAAGCTCCTCGCGATGGGCGCGTTCCCGATCGTCAACGAGAACGACACCGTCGCCACGGACGAGATCCGCTTCGGCGACAACGACCGCCTCGCCGCCCTCGTCGCCCACCTCGTCCACGCCGACCTGCTGGTCCTGCTGTCCGACGTGGACGGCGTCTACGACGGCGACCCCGGCAGGCCCGGCACCTCCCGCATCGCCGAGGTGCGCGAGCCGTCCGATCTCGCGGACGTCGAGATCGGCAGCGCGGGCAAGGCCGGCGTCGGCACCGGCGGCATGGTCACCAAGGTCGAGGCCGCCCGGATCGCGGCCGCCGCCGGCATCCCCGTCGTGCTCACCAGCGCCGTCCACGCGGCCGACGCCCTGACCGGCCGGGACACCGGCACCTACTTCCACCCCACCGGCAAGCGCTCCGCGGACCGGCTGCTGTGGCTCCAGCACGCCTCCACCCCGCAGGGCGCCCTCACCCTGGACGACGGCGCCGTCCAGGCCGTCGTGGAGCGCCGCAAGTCGCTGCTGCCGGCCGGCATCGCCGCCGTCGAGGGCGAGTTCAGCGCCGGTGACCCGGTCGAGCTGCGGGACCGCACGGGGCACGCCGTGGCCCGTGGGCTGGTCAACTTCGACGCCAAGGAGATCCCGAGGCTGATCGGCCGCTCCACCCGCGAACTGGCCCGTGAACTCGGACCCGCGTACGAACGCGAGGTCGTACACAGGGACGACCTGGTGCTCCTGCACCCGTAATGTGTCGAAACATCCGCCCCCGGTGGTGGACGTTCCGCAAAACCGCCACGCGAACCCTTGCGGCCTGCTCAACTTTGTCCCGGGGACATGTTCCGCAGCAGCGCCACTGTGCAAAGGAGGCCGTCGTGAGACGAGTGCGCCCTGGGGCCGCGGCGTCCCGTGGTGGTGCCGGCTCCCGCGCGGCCGGTGAGGAGCGGGCCCTGACGAGCGTGGCAGCGGGGGACCGCTTCGAGGGCGAGGAGCCCGGTGACACCCCGCGCCTGTGGCACGTCACCCTCAGCGTCTCCGGCAGGGAGGCCCCGATCACGGAGGTCCGGCGCGCCCTCGAACAGCTCGCCCACGACCACCCCTTCCTCCTGACCAGCCGATACGCGGTCGACCACGCGGAGATCCGCTACTGGGAGGAGGCCCGCGACCTGCACGACGCGGCCGCCGTCGCCCTGCGCCTGTGGGGCGAGCACCGGCAGACCGCCGGACTGCCGCCCTGGGAGATCGTCGGCCTGGAGGTCATCGACCGCGTGACCTACCACCAGCGCATCGCCGAGGGCTACGGGCCGCCGCCGGCGTCACCGGTCGGAGTTCATCCGTTCTGACCTCCGCGGGAAGTGTCTCGGGAAGCGTCTCGGGGTGTGGAACGAGCGGTGTAGGGTCCCGCCCGGCACACTACGCTTCCCTCATGACCACGCTTTCGCCGTACGACTCCATGTCCCCGGTCACCGAGGCCGCCTACCGCGCCAAGGCCGCCGCCGCGAGCCTCGCGCCGCTGCCGCGGGCCGACAAGGACGACGCGCTGCTCGCCATCGCCGACGCGCTGGAGGTCCGTACGAGCGAGATCGTCGAGGCCAACGCCAAGGACGTCGCCAAGGCCCGCGAGGCCGGCATCAGCGAGGGCATGATCGACCGGCTCACGCTCACCCCGGAGCGGGTCCGCGCCATCGCCTCCGACGTGCGCGACGTCGCCGCGCTGCCCGACCCGGTCGGCGAGGTCGTGCGCGGCTCCACGCTGCCCAACGGCATCGACCTGCGCCAGGTCCGCGTGCCCCTCGGCGTCGTCGGGATCATCTACGAGGGCCGGCCGAACGTCACCGTCGACGCCGCCGCCCTCTGCCTGAAGTCCGGCAACGCGGTCCTGCTGCGCGGCTCCTCCTCGGCGTACCAGTCGAACACCGCCCTCGTGCGCGTCCTGCGCGACGCCGTGGGCGGGGCCGGGCTGCCCGCCGACGCCATCCAGCTCGTGCCCGGCGAGAGCCGCGACAGCGTGCGCGAGCTGATGCGCGCCCGCGGCCTGGTCGACGTGCTGATCCCGCGCGGCGGCGCCTCGCTGATCAACACGGTCGTCCAGGAGTCCGTCGTCCCGGTCATCGAGACCGGCACCGGCAACTGCCACGTCTACGTCGACGCCCAGGCCGACCTCGACATGGCCGTCGAGATCCTGATCAACTCCAAGGCCCAGCGCGTCGGCGTCTGCAACGCCGCCGAGACCCTGCTGGTCCACCAGGACATCGCCGCCGAGTTCCTGCCGCGGGCCCTGGACGCCCTGGCCGACACGGGCGTCACCGTGCACGCCGACGAGCGCGTGATGGCGTACGCCAAGGACTCCAAGGCCACCGTCGTCGAGGCGACGGCCGAGGACTGGGAGACGGAGTACCTGTCGTACGACATCGCCGCGGCGGTGGTGGACTCGCTGGACAAGGCCGTCGAGCACATCCGGCTGTGGACCTCCGGCCACACCGAGGCCATCGTCACGACCTCCCAGCAGGCCGCCCGCCGCTTCACCCAGCTGGTCGACTCGACCACCGTCGCGGTCAACGCCTCCACCCGCTTCACCGACGGCGGCCAGTTCGGCTTCGGCGCCGAGATCGGCATCTCCACGCAGAAGCTGCACGCCCGCGGCCCGATGGGCCTGCCCGAGCTGACCAGCACGAAGTACATCGTCACCGGGGACGGGCACGTGCGGCGCTGAGCCGCCTGCCAGGAGTATGTGAAGCGGCGCATGCGTGTGCGGCAGGGGTGAACGGGCCGGGCGTGCGCCGTGCGGCACCCCGTGAACGCCGTCTCAACCGGCGGATGAATTTGCATACCGTCTGCCCAAAATGACCCCCCAGGTCTACTCTGGAACCGTGCCGGAGGACGTGGGGGGCACGCCGTTTCCTGACGGCCGGGAGCCCGACGACGACCACGACCGCGGGGTGTCGGACGAAGAGTTCGCCTCCGTGGTCTTCGACGAGGCCTTCGTACGCGCGGCCGTGGTGCACGAGCCGACCGCCGTGGAGCGCCTCCTGGCCGCCGCCAAGGCGAGAGCCGAGGCCTCCGAGGCCGAGGCGCGCCGCGCCCACTCCAGAGGCGAGCGGTACGACGACGGGTACGGTCACGGCGATTTCGGCCATGATCCCGAGTTCGACGAGCTGGACGACCCCGACATCCTCGAGGACCACTACGGCGGCACGGGGCCCTACTCCAAACAGGTCCGCTGGCACCGTCCCGTCGCCTGGCTGCTCGCCGTCGTGATGGGCGTCGGCATGGTCGCGCTGGCCTTCACGGCGGTCTACCGGGGTGCGTCCTCCAACCGTGAGGAGCCCGTGCCGGCGCCCACCTCGACCGGCCTGGAACAGGGCAGCGGGGCGGCTCCCTCCGCTTCCGCCGACTACTCCCAGCCGGCCGTCTCGGTGATCCCGCGCACCCCCTGACCGGAACCCGCCCGTCCTGGTGAGTACCTGTCAGAACTTGTGGTGCGGCCGGGCGTTTACCCGAGCTTCCGGAGACCTACCCTGAAGATATGGGCGGGCCTGGAGACCCACCTGAGGGGACACCAGAGGGCGCTCCCGGAGGTGGAGAGGACGAGTATCGATCCGTCGTCTTCGACGAGTCGTTCGTCCGTGCTGCCCGCCTCCAGGAGTTCTCCGCGCAGGAGCGCATCGCCGACCACGCGCCCGCCGTGCGACGCCGGCCGCCCCTGCGCCGGGGCCTGTCCCGGCAGGCACTGGTCCTGGTCCTGCTGATCGCCCTCGCCTTCGGCACCGCGATCTACATGGGGGTACGCCACCCCTACCAGACCCCCGCCGCCCGGGAGTCCGCCGAGCCCCTGCGGATGACCGTCATCCCGCTCGCCCCCGAGGGCAAGGTGCCCGGCACGGCCGACCGGGCGTACCTGTACGAGCGCAGCCCCGCCGCGCAGTTCAAGAGCGGCGCGGAGGGCGTACCGCTGCCCGCCTCGCGGCGCACCTCGCACTTCTCGGACAGCCAGGTCGTCAGCGCCCTGACCACCGCCAAGGACTACATCGTCCGCTCCGCCCTCGACCCGGACGTGCTCATGGGCGGTGAGGTCCGCGCCGTCCGGCTCCTGCTGGACCCCGACCAGCTGGACCAGTTCGACCAGAGCTTCGCCCGTCCCACCGCGGACGGACGCCACGCGCCCACCGGCTGGCTCGTCCGCTTCGACCCCTCCCGCGCCGAGCTGGCCGACCGCAAGGTGCGGGTCCAGGGCACGCTCCAGGCCGCCGAGGTCGACTCGTCCACGCTTGAGGTCACCGCCGACCACACGCTCGTCTACGCACTGAAGCCCGCCGGGGCCGGTGCCAAGGCCGAGGTGTCCCTGTTCACCGTCCGGCGCGAGCTGCACTTCCGCTTCGACCGCGACGACCTGCGCCTGCACCAGGGCCAGCTCGTCGTCTCCTACGTCCAGGCCGGGCCGCTCTCCTGCGCCGAGGACTCCACGAACCACCTGCGGCCTCTCCTGGCCGGCCAGACGGCCAAGGAAGGCGGCCCCGCCGGCACGGACCCCTACGCCACGGGCAGCGCCACGGCCCTGTGCGGCACGCTGGCGACCAGCGCGCAGCCGAGGGTGTGAGACGGGCTCTCCAGGGCGCCTCAGCTGTCGTCGCGCGGCGGCTGTTCGTCTCCCGGGGAGTCCGACGGGCCCGGCGTCTCGGGGTCCCGGGGCGGCTTCTGAGCCGAGTTCGTGAAGCCGCCGAAGCCCCGGCGGACGCGGTCGCCCAGGTCGCCGGCGCCACCGGCGAGGTCCGTGACCAGCTTCATCAGCGGGTCCTTGGAACTCTTCACATGTGTCGTGTAGTGGTTCGCCGAATCCCGCCAGGAGTCCCGGACCGAGGTGTCCTTGTCCTCGTCGCGCCGCGGGTAGTGGCCGTCCATGATCCGCTGGTGGTCCCGGGACTCGGCCCACTTCTTCAGCTCGGCCGCCCGCACGGTGGTGAAGGGGTGGGAGCGCGGCAGCACGTTCAGGATCTTCAGCACCGAGTCGCGCAGGTCGCCCCCGGCCTCGTACTCCTCGGCCTGCTCGAGGAACGCGTCCACGTTCATCTCGTGCAGGTGGTTGCCGCCCGCGATCTTCATCAGACCCCGCATGGACGCCTGAAGGTCCTGCCCGACGAGCAGCCCCGCCCGGTCCGCGGACAGCTCCGACTTGCGGAACCACTCCCGCAGCCCGGTCACGATCGCCATGATCGCGAGGTTGCCCAGCGGGATCCAGGCGACCCGGACGGCGAGGCTGGTCAGGAACAGCAGGATGGTCCGGTAGACCGAGTGCCCGGACAGCGCGTGCCCCACCTCGTGGCCGATGACCGCCCGCATCTCCTCCTCGTCGAGCAGCTCGACGAGCCCCGTCGTGACCACGATGATCGGCTCGTCCAGACCGATGCACATCGCGTTGGGCTGCGGGTCCTGGTTCACGTACATCGGCGGGACCTTCTCCAGGTCCAGGATGTAGCAGGCGTCCCGCAGCATCACGTTCAGGTGGGAGAACTGCTGGTCCGACACCCGCACCGAGTCGGACAGGAACAGCAGCCTCAGACTGCGCTCGGGCAGCAGGCCGCTGAGCGCCTTGAACACCGTGTCGAAACCGCTCAGCTTGCGCAGGGCCACCAGGGCGGAACGGTCGGCCGGGTGCTCGTACGTACGCGAGGAGATTCCGGGGAAGCGCCTGCGCTGCCTGCTCGGCACGTGCTCGTGCCCGTGGTGCTCGTGGCCGTCGGACATGTCTTCCCCCATGTGCGTCTGTATGACCTTTGCGGCCCCTTGTGCGGCCTTTTGCTTCCCCGAGGCAGAGCCCAGCCTAGGCGGAGTTACGGTGGTCGGGCAGTACAGCGAAGGAGACCACCGCCATGGAGCACCACCCCGCAGCCGCCTGGCTCGCCGAGGCCGCGACCGCCGCCGAGCGGCAAGGAGGGCCGGGGATGCTGCGGTACGTACTGCTCGTGATGATCGTGGGCTGTGTGCTGACCGGGTGGTTCCTGCTGCGCGGCTACAGACGGAAGGACGACTGAGGCACCGGGAAGGTTCCCCGCCGGACCCCGGGAACGGGCCGGGCGGGACCGCGCACCGGCTCCGTGTCACGAAGAGGCGGAGTCGGGGTGATCGCGGCCGGGGCGCCCGCTTACGATGAGCCGACGTCTTTAACCCGCCCACACGCGATAGGTCCTGCCGAAGATGAGCTTCCACAGCACCGCTGCCCAGTTGGTCACCCTCGCCGCCGAGGGCGAGGAGCACGGCGGTAACCACGAGAGCCTCAGCCCCTACCTCACCGGTGGTGGCGCCCTCTTCGCCCTGCTGCTCCTGCTGTGGATCACCACCCGCTTCAACCGCGACCGCTGAGCCCGGCCGGGCGCCCCGGGGACCACAGGGGCGGCCGGGCCCCTCAGGAAGGGCCGGTAGGGTCTGCACGCATGGGAGAGCAGGACATGCCTACCGGTCCGGCGAACGAGACGCCGCACGACCCGGCACAGGACACGGCGAGCGGCACCGAGCGACACTCGGAGCCCCGCCGTGCCGCCACGGCGCACCGCCAGATCGACGGCCCCGGAAACGGCCGGCCCCAGCTGGGCAAGCGCCGCCTCGGCGTCATGGGCGGAACCTTCGACCCGATCCACCACGGGCACCTGGTGGCGGCCAGTGAGGTCGCCGCGGCGTTCCACCTCGACGAGGTGGTCTTCGTCCCGACCGGCCAGCCCTGGCAGAAGAGCCACCGCAGCGTCTCCCCGGCCGAGGACCGCTACCTGATGACGGTCATCGCGACCGCGGAGAACCCGCAGTTCTCCGTGAGCCGCATCGACATCGACCGCGGCGGCCCCACCTACACCGTGGACACCCTGCGCGACCTGCGCGCGCTCAACCCCGACACGGACCTGTTCTTCATCACCGGCGCCGACGCGCTCGCCCAGATCCTCACCTGGCGGGACAGCGAGGAACTGATCTCGCTCGCGCACTTCATCGGGGTCACCCGGCCCGGCCACCACCTGAACGACCCAGGACTCCCGGAGGGCGGCGTCTCCCTCGTCGAGGTCCCCGCCCTCGCCATCTCCTCCACGGACTGCCGTGCGAGAGTCGCCAACGGCGACCCCATCTGGTATCTGGTGCCGGACGGAGTCGTGCGCTACATCGACAAGCGCGAGCTGTACCGCGGCGAGTGAGCCGAGAGGGGCACCGGTGAACGACCGATACGACCCGGGGTACGGGGACGACCAGTACGAGCTCGTCGGCTACGACGAGTACGGCCAACCTGTCTACCGGCAGGTCCAGGCCCAGCAGCCCCAGCAGCAGGCGTACGACTCGTACGCCCAGCAGCAACAGCAGGGCTACGGCTACGACCCGTACGCCACGGCCGGGCAGCAGCCCCCGCCCGCGTACGACTACGGCACGGGCCGGCAGCAGTCCGGCTACGGCTCCTACGACCCCTACGCCTCCGGGCAGCACCAGGGCGGCACGGCGTCCCACGACCCGTACGGCCAGGCCGCGGCCGGCGCCGGTACGGCCCAGCAGCCCCGCGTCGCCGAACAGACCGCCCACATCCCGCAGCAGGCGGGCCCGGCCGACGACGAGGAAGTCCGGGACGGCCATCAACGGGAACAACGGGAGTACCACACCGAGCAGTTCGCCTTCGTCGAGGAGCCCGACGACAACTCCGAAGACGTCATCGACTGGCTGAAGTTCACCGAGAACCGCACCGAGCGCCGCGAGGAGGCCCGGCGCCGCGCCCGCAGCCGGATCGTCGCCTTGGTCGTCGTCCTCGCGCTCGCCGCGGTCGGCGGCGTCGGTTACCTCTGGTACGCGGGGAAGCTGCCCGGCCTGTCCTCCGACGACTCAGCGACGGGCACGGCAACGGCCGCGGGCGCCCAGAAGCGCGACGTGATCGTGGTCCACCTGCACGACACCAAGGGCGGCGGCACCGCCACGGCCCTCCTCGTCGACAACACCACCACCAAGCGGGGCACCACCGTCCTGCTGCCGAACTCCCTCGCCCTGACCAGCGACGACGGCACCACGACGACGCTCGCCAAGTCGGTCGAGGACGACGGCTCCGACGGCACCCGCGACGCGCTCGACACCGTCCTCGGCACCGACATCGAGGGCACCTGGCGCCTGGACACCCCCTACCTCCAGAACCTCGTCGACCTCGTCGGCAACATCGACGTCGACACCGACACGGCCGTCCCCGACCCCGACGCCAAGAAGAAGGGCGAGGCCCCCCTGGTCAACAAGGGCAAGGCCCAGACCCTCAGCGGCAAGATGGCCGTCGCCTACGCCACCTACCGCGCCCCCGGCGAGGCCCAGAACGCCCAGCTGGAGCGCTTCGGGCAGGTCCTGCAGGGCGTACTGCGCAAGATGTCCTCCGACCCGCAGGCCGCGACGACCACGATCCAGACCCTGGCGCAGATCCTGGACCCGTCCCTGACCGACAAGGACCTCGGTTCCTTCCTCGCCGGGCTCTCCGACCTCGCCAAGGGCGGCGACTACCGGACGGACCTGCTGCCCGTCCAGGCCGACGGCACCCTCAGCGCCCAGGCCGGCGAGGGCGTGGTCAAGAACGTCCTCGGCGGCACCGCCAAGAGCCCCGACAAGGACGCCGCCGTCAGCGTCTCCGTGCAGAACGCCACCGGTGTGAAGGACAACACGGAGAAGGCCCGCGTCGTGCTCCTCAACGGCGGCTTCACCTTCCTGGAGGGCGGCACGGCCGGCTCCGCCCGGGCCACGTCCAAGGTCACCTACGCCGACGCCGCCGACAAGGCCGACGCGGCGGAGGTCGCCAAGACCCTGGGCCTGCCCGCGGGCTCCGTCACCAAGGGCAAGATCTCGGCGAGCGCCGACGTCGCCGTCGTCCTCGGCCAGGACTACAAGCCGTCGTCCGACTAGCCGGCAGGAGTGTGCCCCCCACGCGGTCGACGTAATCGCGTGGGGGGCGCGCGGCGGTCCGTGAGACCCTTGGTGGCAAGTGACCGCCGACGGAAAGCCTTGTAGTGACCGTGACCGACCGCTCTCACGAGCTGATCAACACCGCCGCCCAGGCGGCCGCCGACAAGCTGGCACACGACATCGTCGCCTACGACGTCAGTGACGTGCTGTCCATCACGGACGCCTTCCTGCTGGCCTCCGCGCCCAACGACCGCCAGGTCAAGTCGATCGTCGACGAGATCGAGGAGCGCCTCAGCAAGGAACTCGGCGCCAAACCGGTGCGCCGCGAGGGCGACCGCGAGGCCCGCTGGGTGCTGCTCGACTACGTCGATATCGTCGTCCACGTCCAGCACAGCGAGGAGCGCGTCTTCTATGCCCTGGAGCGGCTGTGGAAGGACTGCCCCGAGGTGGAGCTGCCCGAGGACGCCAAGGCCACCCGCGGCAAGGCCGAGGAGCACGCCAAGCTGCGAGCGGCCGAGGAGGCGGCGGAGCTGGACGGTGACTGGCGGTGACCTCCTTCAGTGAGACGTCCACCGGCAAGGGCCGGGGCCGCCGCATCATCCTCTGGCGGCACGGCCAGACCGCGTGGAACGTGGAGCGCCGCTTCCAGGGCACCACGGACGTCGAGCTCACCGAGACCGGCGTCGCCCAGGCCCGGCGCGCGGCCCGGCTGCTGGACGCCCTGAAGCCGGACGCGATCGTCGCGTCCGACCTGAAGCGGGCCGCGAACACGGCCGCCGAGCTCGCCGCGCTCACGGGCCTCGACGTGACCCACGACGAGGCGCTGCGTGAGACCTACGCGGGCGCCTGGCAGGGCCTGACGCACGAGGAGATCATCGCCCGGTACGGCGACGAGTACGCCGCGTGGAAGCGCGGCGAGCCGGTGCGCCGCGGTGGTGGCGAGCTGGAGACCGAGGTCGCCGACCGCGCCGCCCCCGTGGTGCTGCGGCATGCCGAGAAGCTCCCCGAGAACGGCACGCTCGTCGTGGTCAGCCACGGCGGCACCATCCGCACCACCATCGGCCGCCTCCTCGCCCTGGACCCCCACAACTGGGAGACCCTCGGCGGACTCTCCAACTGCTGCTGGTCCGTCCTCGGTGAAGGCGCCCGCGGCTGGCGCCTGCTGGAGCACAACGCCGGCACCCTGCCGGAACCGGTGCTCGGCGACGACGACTGACCCCCGGATTTCACTTTCCGGCAGGTCGCAGGCTAAAGTTCTTCTTGTTCGCCCCGCCAGCGGAGACGAACACGAGGGGCTATAGCT
>NZ_WWIQ01000076.1:77171-77961 GCF_009862985.1 Streptomyces sp. SID5464
GAGCGCCTGCATGGCATGCAGGAGGTCAGGAGTTCAATTCTCCTTAGCTCCACGACAAGATCCCGTTCCCGTCAGGGGGCGGGATTTTTCATGCTCCCCCTTGAGTCACTCGGGCCCCTGAGGCGTATACCTCTACGGCCCCGCCGGGTTGCCGTGTCCGGACTGGTACTGAGGCGTCGCTGACCGTATTGGTCCGGTCGTGGCAGAATCAAACGGCCGGAAGGGGGCGCGGCCCGACGGGAGGGAGTAGCGATGCCTGCGAGCATCCTCGAGGAGGTCGACCACCTCCTCGGAGCAGCATTGACACGGGAGATGTCGACCCGCCTCAGCTGCCCTTCCTGCGGTTCCGCGCACGTGGCCCAGATGCTCGGCGACAACGGCGGGATCTCCTACGTGTGCACGGCCTGCGGCCACAGCTGGAGCTGATCGATGGGTGCACACAGGCGGAAATGCGACTGGTGTGGCAGCGGGACTCCGATCGTCCGCGACATGGAGCCGATCAATCCCGACTACCAGTACTGGTGCGAGGAGTGCGCGCGGGCGCTGATCATAAAGGGCGACCCGATCGAGACGTACCGCGAGCTGGAGGGCGAGCCGATCTACGGCCGGCTTCTGGAGGAGCACTGCACGCTCAAGCGGTTCTATTCGTTCGTCACGGCCTAGCGCCCGCCGGTCGGTGTGAACCCGGCATATCGGGCATCTCCGTACGAGGCGAAATGGATTTGGTGTTGGGCCCGGAGGACCAGTAATGTTGGCGTCGCCGCCGGGGGAAACCGGAGGCAACACAGCA
>NZ_WWIQ01000076.1:78094-102137 GCF_009862985.1 Streptomyces sp. SID5464
CATGGCATGCAGGAGGTCAGGAGTTCAATTCTCCTTAGCTCCACAGCAGATGAGAAGGCGGGCCATCCGATCGGATGGGCCGCCTTCTTCGTGTGCGGTGTCCGTGTACGCGTACGGCGGGCTTCCCCGGGGGAAGCCCGCCGTACGTGTGCTCAGCGGCCGAGAGCGCGGCGGCCGCGGCCCTGGGACAGGACCGGGAGGTTGCGGGACGGCGCGCCGCCCTGGGCGCGGGTGTCCTCCTCGATGCGCAGGGCCAGCGCCGGGCAGCGGCGCACCGCGCGTAGAGCCTTGGCCTCGGCGTACCGCGGCACCTGCGCCTGGGCCACGGTCGGGAAGCCGTCCGCGCCGAGCTGGAACACCTCGGGGAGGATGTCCGCGCACAGGCCGTGGCCCCGGCACAGCGTCCAGTCGACGTAGATCTTCTGGCGGCTGGGGCCGTTCTCCTCGGACTCGCCGCCGCCCGGGATGCCCGTAGGGGCCCTGCCGCCCTCGAACAGCGGCAGAACGCCCTCCACGGGCCGTCCGCAGCCGTTGCCGAGGACGTGGGCGGCCAGGTCGTCCGTGAACGCCTTGATGGTCGACTCGATGAACATCGCGGAGCCGTCCGGGTGCGAGCACGCGCCGCGCCGCTTCACGTTCTTGGCGACCTGCTTGAGCGCCTCCAGGGCGGCCGGTCCGCCGCCGTTGAGGATGTCCTCCAGACCGCGCGCGGCGGCCGGCAGACCGAGGTAGCAGGGGCCGCACTGGCCCGCGCTCTCCTCCGCCAGCCACTGGGCGACGCGCAGTGACTCGCCCAGCGGGCAGGTCTCCTGAGTGATCGGCAGGATCGCGCCGGCGCCGAGCGCACCGCCCACCGCGTCCAGGGAGTTGCGCGAGACGATCGCCTCGTTGACGGTCGCGGCGTCGATCCACTTGCCGTGGTAGCCGCCGGTGAGCACGCCCTGGGGTACCGGCGGGGCGCCGGCGAGCTGGAGGACGTACCGCAGCGGCACGCCCGTCGGGACCTCGATCACCATGGGGCGGGCGACCGCGCCGGAGACCGTGAGCATGACCGTGCCCGGCTCGTCGTACAGGCCGGTGTTGCCGTAGCGCTCCGGGCCGATGCGGGCGGCGATGGCCAGTTGGGCGAAGGTCTCGGCGTTGGACAGCAGCGTGGGCGCGCCGCCGACGCCGTTCTGCGAGGCGCTGACCTTGCGGCCCGGCGGGATGGCCGGGCCGCCGTCGATGGAGCGGATCAGCGACGCGGCGGCGCCGGTGACCATACGCACCGGATTGCGCTGCACGCGCGCGCGGAGAGCCGATCTCCGGCCGTTGTTGAGCCCGCGTTCGGCGAGCGCGGCCTCCATGGAGCGCTGCGTGGACTCACGGGTGACCCCCACCACGAGCGTGCGGGCACCCAGCGCCTCGGCGCACAGCAGTGCGCCGTCCAGGATCAGATGGGGAGCACGGTTGATCAGCACCGTGTCCTTGCGGCAGGCCGGCTCGTCCTCGCTGCCGTTCACGACGACGACCGGCCGGACGCCGCGCTTGATCGCCGCCTCGGCGACCGAGCGCAGCTTCTTGTGGAAGGGGAAGCCCGCGCCGCCGCGGCCCTTCAGGTTGATGCGTTCGGCGAGTTGCGCGAGCTGCTCGCCGCCCATCGGCTCAAGTGGCCCGTGCACCTTCAGGTGCATGGGCAGGTCGAGCCGATCGACAAGGTCGAAGCCAGACGTGAGCTGGGGAAGACCGACCACGCGGACTTCGGGTACGTCAGGCAAAGCCTCGTTCACTTAAAGCCTCCGGAAGGCGTGTTCCAAGGTTCGCCCGATCCCGGCGCGTCGAAGTCGTAGGACGCACCGGGCAGTGTTTCAGTGGCGGGACCGCTGTTGTACGTGTCGTTCGGGTAGTACGTGTCGTAGACGGCGTTCGTCTCACCCGTGTCGTACACGTCACTCGATCCATAGCCAGCGGCGCCTGGATTGCCATAGGCCGGGATGTTTTGTCCGGTGTCCTGGAGCGGGTCATAGGGCGGGATGTTGAAGCCCGTGTCCTGGAGCGGGTCGTAGGCCGACGGCGGCGCCTCGCCGACCGGCGGCGGGGACGGGATCGGCCAGTTGCCCGAGGTGCTGGAGGGGCCGTCCACGGTGGGGATGGTCTCGGTGGGCTGCATGTCGAGCGGCAGCTCCATGCGGTTGGTCGGCCCCGGCGCGAAGGCCTGCTGCCCCAGGGGCGGGCTCGAGACGGCCCGGTAGGCCGCTGCGAAGCCGCTCGTGGACTCCTGCGGCGAGGGGCGCTCCGCCTTCTCGTACCGCGGCCCCGACGAGGAGGCCATGGCCCCCACGGGAGTGTCCCGGCCCTCGTAGCCCGGCAGCGCGGAGCCGGTGCCCGCCCGTGCCCGGCTCTCCTCCAGGTCCCGGCGGCCCTGGCCCTCCCCGGGGCCGATGAGCTGGGCGAACCTGTCGGCGACCTTGCGCTTGACCGGGCGCGGAGCGGCGCGCAGAGCGAGGGCTGCGGCCACGCCGGCCAGGGACAGGCAGTACAGGATGACGAAGATCGGCTTGGCCTGGCGGCCCGCGTAGAGGCCGTGGACCAGGGCGGCGCACCAGGCCGGGTAGGCCAGCATGTGCATGGCCCGCCAGCGGGCCGCGACGGGCGCGGGGGACGCGAAGCGGTTGCGCAGCACGCCCGTGATGCCCACGAAGATCATGAGCATGCTGGCCAGGGTGCCGAGGCCGACGAGGAACGACCGGCCCATGAGCTCGTCGTTGTCGCTGGCGATGAGTCCGAAGGGGATGAACACCGCGACCCACGTGGTGTGGGCGAGCGCCAGTTTGACCCCGATGTGCACCAGGAGGAAGACGATCGAGGCGACCGCCGTGGTCCGGTGCACGGCCTGCGCCAGGATGCGCCGGCGCGTGTCCAGCAGGATCCGGTCCTGGGCGACGAGCCCCCAGATCACCGAGCAGGAGAGACACACGAGGGACAGCACGCCGGCGCCGAAGTTGAGGAAGTCGGCGAACGAGTCGTCCACCGTGGAGTCGTAATTCGTCACGGCCGGCCTCCCCACATCCCGGTGACCGGGCGTAGCGAGCTGTTACTGCGATGAGGGTTCATGGGGGCAACTCCGAGCGGTTCGGGAAAGCGGTCCCGCTGCCGCACTCTAAGCGGCGCCATACCGATGGGTACGAGGTTTGAGTTATTGCGTTGTTATCAAAGGACAATGTGGCTGTTGTGATGTCCCTTAGCTGCTGTTACGCGAAGTAACTTTTGACTCTGGTTCAGCTTTTGGGCGCCGAAACGGCCCATCGGAAGCGCGTCGCGGCGCGCTGGGGGCCTGCGGTACCCTAACGCCATGCGTGCCGTACGCCTTCTGCTTAGCGGGCCGCGCTGATCAGTCCCGGCCACCGGACGAGTCGAGTGGCCGGAATCGGCGCGGCGTCCCCTCCTGTGCGAGGGGATTTTTCGTTTCTCGAACCACACAGCCGCAGGCAGAGACGATCGATGGAGCTTTGAGGATCATGAGCGAGACGAACCCCGCTGCCGCCTCCGAGGTGGCAGCGCCGCACCGCTACACGGCCGCGATGGCTGCCGAGATCGAAGCACGCTGGCAGGACTTCTGGGACGCCGACGGCACCTACGGCGCGCCCAACCCGAAGGGCGACCTGGCGGGCGATCCGGGCACCGTCGCCAAGCCCAAGAAGTTCATCATGGACATGTTCCCGTACCCCTCGGGTGCGGGCCTGCACGTAGGCCACCCGCTGGGCTACATCGCCACGGACGTCTTCGCCCGGTTCCAGCGCATGACCGGCCACAACGTCCTGCACACCCTGGGCTTCGACGCCTTCGGCCTGCCCGCCGAGCAGTACGCCGTGCAGACCGGCACGCACCCGCGCGCGTCCACCGAAGCCAACATGGAGAACATGAAGTCCCAGCTGCGCCGGCTGGGCCTGGGCCACGACAAGCGCCGGTCGTTCGCCACGATCGACCCGGAGTACTACAAGTGGACCCAGTGGATCTTCCTGCAGATCTTCAACTCCTGGTACGACCACGAGGCGAGGAAGGCCCGCCCGATCTCCGAACTGATCGAGCAGTTCGAGTCGGGTGAGCGGCCCGTACCGGGCCACCCGCGCGCGTGGAGCGAGCTGAGCGCCGCCGAGAAGGCCGACGTCCTGGGCGAGTTCCGGCTGGCCTACGCCTCCGACGCGCCGGTCAACTGGTGCCCCGGACTGGGCACCGTGCTGGCCAACGAGGAGGTCACCGCCGAGGGCCGCTCCGAGCGCGGCAACTTCCCGGTCTTCAAGGCCAAGCTGCGCCAGTGGAACATGCGCATCACGGCCTACGCCGACCGGCTGCTGGAGGACCTGGAGGAGCTGGACTGGCCCGAGGCCATCAAGCTGCAGCAGCGCAACTGGATCGGCCGTTCGGAGGGCGCCCGCGTCGACTTCCCCATCGACGGCGAGCGCATCACCGTCTTCACCACCCGCCCGGACACCCTGTTCGGCGCGACCTACATGGTGCTGGCGCCCGAGCACCCGCTGGTCGAGAAGTTCACCCCGGCCGCCTGGCCGGAGGGCACCCACGAGGTGTGGACGGGCGGCCACGCCACCCCCGGTGAGGCCGTCGCCGCCTACCGCGCACAGGCCGCGTCCAAGTCCGACGTGGAGCGGCAGGCCGAGGCCAAGGACAAGACCGGCGTCTTCATCGGCGCGTACGCGACCAACCCGGTCAACGGCGAGCAGGTCCCGGTCTTCATCGCCGACTACGTGCTGATGGGCTACGGCACCGGTGCGATCATGGCCGTCCCGGCCGGTGACCAGCGTGACTTCGAGTTCGCGCGCGCCTTCGAGCTGCCGATCCACTGCATCGTCGAGCCGACCGACGGCCGCGGCACGGACACCGCGACGTGGGAGAACGCCTTCTCGTCCTACGACGCCAGGATCATCAACTCGTCGAACGACGAGGTCAGCCTGGACGGCCTGGGCGTCGCCGAGGCCAAGGCGCGCATCACCGAATGGCTGGAGAGCAAGGGCATCGGCGAGGGCACCGTCAACTTCCGGCTGCGCGACTGGCTGTTCAGCCGCCAGCGCTACTGGGGCGAGCCCTTCCCGATCGTCTACGACGAGGACGGCATCGCCCACGCGCTGCCCGAGTCGATGCTGCCCCTGGAACTGCCCGAGGTCGAGGACTACTCGCCGCGCACCTTCGACCCGGACGACGCCGACACCCAGCCCGAGACCCCGCTGTCCCGCAACGAGGACTGGGTCAACGTCACGCTGGACCTGGGCGACGGTCCCAAGCGGTACCGGCGTGAGACCAACACCATGCCCAACTGGGCCGGTTCCTGCTGGTACGAGCTGCGCTACCTGGACCCGCACAACAGCGAGCAGCTGGTCGACCCGGAGGTCGAGCAGTACTGGATGGGCCCGCGCGAGGGCATGCCGCACGGCGGTGTCGACCTGTACGTCGGCGGCGCCGAGCACGCCGTGCTGCACCTGCTGTACGCGCGCTTCTGGTCCAAGGTGCTGTACGACCTGGGGCACGTCTCCTCGGCCGAGCCGTTCCACAAGCTGTTCAACCAGGGCATGATCCAGGCCTACGTCTACCGCGACAGCCGTGGCATCGCGGTGCCGGCCGCCGAGGTGGAGGAGCGCGACGGCGTGTACTACCACCAGGGCGAGAAGGTCTCCCGGCTGCTGGGCAAGATGGGCAAGTCCCTGAAGAACGCGGTCACTCCGGACGAGATCTGCGCCGAGTACGGCGCCGACACGCTGCGGCTGTACGAGATGGCGATGGGCCCGCTGGACGTCTCCCGGCCCTGGGACACGCGCGCGGTGGTGGGCCAGTTCCGGCTGCTGCAGCGGCTGTGGCGCAACATCGTCGACGAGGCGACCGGAGAGGTGACCGTCGTCGACGCGGAGCCGGACGAGGAGACGCTGCGCGCCCTGCACAAGGCGATCGACGGTGTGCGCGGGGACCTGGAGGGCATGCGGTTCAACACCGCCATCGCCAAGGTCACCGAGCTGAACAACCACCTGACCAAGGCGGGCGGGGCAGTGCCGCGGTCCGTCGCGGAGCCGCTGGTGCTGATGGTCGCGCCGCTGGCCCCGCACATCGCCGAGGAGCTGTGGCGCAAGCTGGGGCACACCGACTCGGTCGTCCACCAGGACTTCCCGGTGGCCGACCCGGCGTACGTGGTCGACGAGACCGTGACCTGTGTCGTGCAGATCAAGGGCAAGGTCAAGGCGCGGCTGGAGGTCTCGCCGTCGATCTCCGAGGACGAGCTGGAGAAGGTCGCCCTGGCGGACGAGAAGGTCACCGCCGCGCTGGGCGGGGCCGGGATCCGGAAGGTGATCGTGCGGGCGCCGAAGCTGGTGAACATCGTTCCGGCGTAGGCAGGGGCGAGGGCACACGGGCCAGGACGCACGGGCGAGGACGCACCGGCGAGGACGCACGGGCGGGCACGCAGGGGCCTCGCAGGCCTCCATCGGGGTGGTCCCCTACGGGCAGGTTCGGGGTTTTTCTGGAACTCCGGGCCTGCCTGTTGCGTTTACCGTTGAGGAGCGGCGTGAGATGTGCCGAGACGCCCTGAGGAGGAGCCGGTGGAAGCAGTGATCGCAGTGTTCGCCCTGCTTTTCGTCCTCTTTCTGGGGCTCGGTGTGTACGCCACGGTCAAGGTGGTCGGCGCCGCCAAGCGCGGCGTGGACCGGGGCATCACGCAGGCCCGCCGCACGGTCGAGGACCACACCCTGCGGGCCAAGTCCTTCGCCCAGCCGGGCGCCGCGGGGGAGCTCGCCCAACTCCGTCTGAAACTGCGCACGTCGATGCGCGCCACCCAGGACGCGCTGCACGCGGCCGTCGCCGAGGACGAGTCCCTGAAGGAGTCCATCGGCCTCTTCGAGCGGCTCGGCGCCCACGGGCACGAGCTGGACGACGAGCTGAAACGCCTGGAGACCGAGCCCGATCGCACCGCGCTCACCGCCCGGCTGCCCGAGCTGCGTGAGCGCACCGAACGCATCACACAGTCGGCGGACGCCCTGCGCTGGGCGGTCCGCGACCGAGCCCGCCGCTTCGCGGAGGACGACCTGGACACGCTCAGCGCCCAGATCGACGTGGAGGCCGGGGCGCTGCGGCACTGGACGACGGAGCCGGAGCCCGGGCCCGCCGCCTCGCCGAAGCCGCAGTCGGCCGCGACGCCGTGGCCCGAGGCACCCGCCGCCGATGACGCCACGGCCGGGCAGACCTGGCCTCAGACCCCGCAGTCCAACCAGGCGCAGGAGCCGGCACGGCCCGCCATCAGCCCGTCGGGGCCGCGCCCCACCTACCCCTGGCAGAAGAAGCCCCGCCCCGAGAGCACCACTTGATCCGGCCACTCGCATCACAGGGCACGGGGGCCGGGCTGCCGCACGGGCACTACGGCAGGTAACCTCCAGCTCATGTCCCGCCATGTCGCGATCGTCACCGATTCAACGGCCTACCTGCCGGCCCGGACGATGGAGCGCCACGGCATCACAGCGGTGCCTCTGACCGTCGTCCTCGGCGACCGGGCGCTGGAGGAGGGCACCGAGATCTCGACCCGAGCCCTCGCCCAGGCTTTGCAGAAGCGGCGCCCGGTGACCACCTCGCGGCCCAGCCCCGCGCTCTTCGAGGAGACGTACCGCAAGGTCGCCGAGTCCGGCGCCACCGGCATCGTCTCCCTCCATCTCTCCGCCGAGCTCTCCGGTACGTACGACGCGGCCGTCGCCGCCGCGCGGCAGGCGCCGGTGCCCGTGCGGGTGGTGGACACCGGCATGATCGCGATGGCGCTCGGCTTCTGCGCGCTCGCCGCGGCGCAGACCGCGGAGTCGGGCGGCACGATGGACGAAGCCGTCACGGCCGCGGAGAAGCGGGCCGCCGGCACATCCGCCTACTTCTACGTCGACACCCTCGACTACCTGCGCCGGGGCGGCCGTATCGGTGCCGCGCAGGCCCTGCTGGGCTCGGCGCTCGCGGTGAAGCCGCTGCTGCAACTGGCCGACGGCCGTATCGAACCGCTGGAGAAGGTGCGGACCGCGTCGAAGGCGATCGCCCGGCTTGAGGAGATCGCGGCCGAGCGTGCGGGCAGCGCCCAGGTCGATGTCGCCGTCCACCATCTCGCCGCCCCGGACCGGGCCTCGGCCCTCGCCGACCGGTTGCGGGCACGGGTGCCCGAGCTGGCCGATCTGCATGTCAGCGAGGTCGGGGCGGTGATCGGGGCGCACACGGGGCCCGGGTTGCTGGGGGTCGTGGTTTCGCCGCAGTGAACGGTCACTGCGGGCTCTGATCACCCGTGTGGGTGGCGGAGTTGTCCACAAGTCGGTCGTTGTCCCCGGGAATTGACCAAGATCATCGCGAGGGTGCCGATGTGGCCGATCCTCGTCGCATGGCACTTCGATCACGTTCACGCACAGCGACTGCGACCAGCGGGCCGGGCCGTGGACCGGCGTCCGACGGCCGCGTCCGTCACCGACCTGTCGCACGCGGCCGGGCACGGCATCGTCATGCCTCGGCGGAGGAACTCCGCCACCGCGCGGAGGTGCTGTTCGGCGAGCATGCCGAACGGGGCGGGGAGCGGCGGGAGTCGGGGCACGGTCCGCCGCCCGCGCCCGAGGAGACGGTTGCTTCAGGGCGTGCTCGGCTAGGGCTCGATCAGCCGGAGGCTGCTGCGGGGGCCGGAGTGGATCCCGATGTGCGACCCGGTGTGGGGTCCGTCCGCGCACGCGTGGGTGTCGACGGTGAGGCGGGCGCCGGCACAGGCCGCGGGGACGGCCGTCTGGGGGAAGGGGCCTGGCGGGAGCGGGCCGGGCTCGCGGTGCGGGAGCGCATGCCCCTGTGGTTGCAGGCGAGGTGCGGCCTGGAGCTGCGGAGCGTGCTCGCGCTGACGGTGGTGCTCGCCGTCGCCGCAGCGTTCGCCGTGCAGCACTTCTGGGCCGGCCGGACCCAGTCCGTGCGGCCGCCGGAGGTGGTGCGAGCGGCGGCACCCTACGAGGAGCGGGGAGAGGGCGCAGAGGCCGAGCCGGAACGCGGAGCGGGTGCGTCCGCCGGGGCGGCGAAGGCGACAGGCGCGGCGGGTGCGGCAGGTGCGGCCGAGATCGTCGTGGACGTCGGAGGGAAGGTCCGTGAGCCCGGGGTCCACCGGCTGCCGGCCGGGTCGCGTGTCGCGGACGCGCTGCGCGCGGCGGGCGGGGTGAAGCCCGGCACGAAGACCGACGGCCTCAACCGCGCCCGGTTCCTCGTCGACGGCGAGCAGGTCATCGTCGGGGGACCGGCTCCCGTGGCGGGAACCGGGGCGGGCGGTACGACTGCCGGAGGAGCGGCCGGCGCGGCGGCGGGTGGCGCGCTGCCGGGGGCTCCCGTCTCCCTCAACACGGCCACCGCCGACCAGCTCGACACCTTGCCGGGCGTCGGCCCGGTGCTGGCGCAGCACATCATCGACTACCGCACGCAGCACGGCGGCTTCCGTTCCGTGGACGAGCTGCGCGAGGTGAACGGCATCGGCGACCGCCGCTTCGCCGACCTGCGGAATCTCGTACGGCCATGAGGAGCGGCCGTGACGTGCCGACGGGGCGGGACGAGGCGGCACCCGCGGTCTTCACCACCGGGGCGGCTCCTCCGGGCCGGCCGGTCCCTCTCACCCAGTCGGACTCGCCCGCCCGTTCGATCGTGCACGCCTCCTCCGGGAAGCGGCTGGGCAGCGCCCGTCCGCGCCAGGAAGGACCCACGGACCTACGACTCGTCCCACCCGCCCTCGCGGCCTGGGGCACGGCGGCGCTGGTGCTGGACGCGTCGCCGGGGTGGGTCCTGGGCATCGTGGCCGGCTGTCTGGCCGCCGTCGCCCTGCTGCCGTCGGCCCGGTGGGCGGGGTGGGCGTCCTGGTCGCGGGCGTCGGCCGCAGCCGTGCTGCTGTGCGTGGCCGCGGCAGCCGTCTCGGCCGGGCTGCATGGGGCGGATCTGCGCCGGGGGCCTGTGCCCGGCCTGGCGCGGGAGTACGCGACGGTGACCGCCGAGGTGGAGCTGACCTCCGATCCCCGGCTCACCCGGCCGAAGGTCCGGGGCGATCACGTCGCTCCGACCGCGGTGCTGATCGAGGCCGATGTGCGGCACGTCCAGGAGGCGGGTGGCGCGACGGTGGGGACGCGGACGCCGGTGCTGCTGATCGTCGACGTGGGCTCGGCCGACCGGGCCGCCGAGGGTGGGCGGTCGGCTCCTGCGGGTGGGGCGGCCGTGGGCGTGGGGGATCGGCGGTCGACAGCCGTGACCGGGACCGTCGAAGGTGGGCGGCCTGCCGCCGGTGGGCCGGTGCGGTCACCGTGGCTGGGGCTGCTGCCGTCGACGCGGCTGCGGGTCAGCGCGCGGCTGGCGCCGGCGATGACGGGCGGTGACCGGGTCGCGGCGGTGCTGCGGGTGCGGGGCGAGGCCGAACCGGAGGTGGTCGGGGAACCCTCGGCTGCTCAGCGGCTCGCCGGGCGGTTGCGGGCCGGGCTGCGGGAGGCGACCGACGGGCTGCCGACGGATGCCCGGGCGCTGTTGCCGGGGCTGGTCGTGGGGGACACCTCGCGGATCACCCCGGAGCTGGAGGAGGCCTTCAAGGAGACCGACCTCACGCACACCTTGGCCGTGTCCGGGGCCAACTTCACGATCCTGCTCGCCCTGCTGCTGGGGCCGCCGGGCCTGGCACAGCACGTCGAGCGGCGGGGGCTCGCGCCTCGCCTCGGTGTCTCCCTGCGGGCCACCGCCGTGCTCGGGGGCATGCTATCACTCGGGTTCGTCGTCGTGTGCAGACCGGATCCGAGCGTGCTGCGGGCCGCGGCCTGCGGAGCCGTCGCGCTGCTCGCCCTCGCGACCGGCCGCCGCAGGTCACTCATCCCGGCGCTGGCGACGGCGGTCCTGCTGCTGGTGCTGTACGACCCGTGGCTGGCCCGGAGTTACGGGTTCCTGCTCTCCGTCGTGGCCACCGGCGCCCTGCTCACGCTCGCCCCGCGCTGGAGCGCCGGGCTGCGGCGGCGCGGGGTGCCGCCGCGACTGGCCGAGGCGCTGGCCGCCGCCGCAGCCGCGCAGGCCCTGTGCGCGCCCGTCGTCGCCGTGCTGTCGGCGCGGGTGAGCCTGGTGGCGGTGCCGTGCAACCTGATCGCGGAGTTCGCGATCGCGCCGGCCACCGTGCTGGGCTTCGCGGCACTGGCCACGGCACCGATGGCGATGCCCGTGGCCAAGGCCCTGGCGTGGTGCGCGCATTGGCCCGCGGAGTGGATCGCGGGGGTCGCCCGTGCCGGGGCCGCGCTGCCGGGGGCGGGAGTGGACTGGCCGGGCAGTTGGGCGGGTGCGGCGCTGCTCGCGGCCGTGACGCTGGTCGTGCTGCTCGTGGGGCGGCGGCTGCTCGACCATCCCTGGTGGTGTGGGGGCTGCGGCCTGCTGATGGTGCTGGTGCTTGTGCAGCCGCCGCCGCTGACCCGGGTGGTCACGGGCTGGCCGCCGCCCGGCTGGCGGCTGGTGATGTGCGACGTGGGGCAGGGCGACGCCATGGTGCTCGCGGCGGGCGAGGGCACCGGTGTGGTGGTGGACGCGGGACCCGATCCGCAGCTCGTCGACCACTGCCTGCGCTCACTCGGCGTCACCAGGATCCCGCTGGTCGTGCTCACCCACTTCCACGCCGATCACGTGGCGGGACTGCCCGGTGTGCTGCGCGGACGGGCGGTGGGCGCGATCGAGACGACCGGCTTCGAAGAGCCCGCCGATCAGGCCGCGTTCGTCCGGAGACAGGCGGCGGCCCGGCGGGTTCCCGTGTCGCGGGCCGCCGCCGGGGAGCAGCGTCGCACGGGGGATTTGGCGTGGCAGGTGGTGTGGCCGCCCCCGAACCCGCCACCGGGCCCGCCCCCGCCCCCTCCACCGGGCCCGCCTCCGCGGGTGCTCCCGGCCCACCCGGCGCCGGAGGGGCCGAACGACGCCAGTGTCGCCATGCTGGTCCGGTCGGCCGGACTGCGCCTGCTGCTCCTCGGCGACCTCGAACCTCCGGCCCAGCGGGCGCTGGCGAGGTCACCGGCGGCCGAAATCCTGGAGAGCGTGGACGTGCTGAAGGTCGCCCATCACGGATCGGCGTATCAGGACCCCGGCCTGATACGCCGGGCGGCCCCGCGGCTGGCCCTGATCAGTTGCGGCGCCGACAACAGCTACGGACATCCGGCGCCCGGCACGATCGCGGCGCTGCGCGCCGGAGGTGCGGCGGTGCTGCGGACGGACCGGGACGGCGCACTGGCGGTCGTAGGAGGGGGCGGGGAGCTGAGGGTGGCGCGAGACTGAGGGCATGAACTCAGCAGAGGTTGATGCCTATCTCCGCCGCCTGGGAGCCGAGCACCCGGCGTGGCCCACCGTCGACGTGCTCCGTGAACTGCACCTGCGCCACCTGCGGACCGTGCCGTTCGAGAACCTGTCGATCCATCTCGGCGAGGAGATCGTGCTGGAGGAGAAGCGGCTGCTGGACAAGGTGGTGGGTGCCCGGCGGGGCGGGTTCTGTTACGAACTCAACGGCGCCTTCGGGGCGTTGCTCGCCGCGCTGGGGTACGACGTGGCGCTGCTCGCGGCGCGGGTGTACGGGGACGAGGAGCGGCTCGGTATCCCGTACGACCATCTCGCGCTGCGGGTGCGGACGGTGGACGGGGGCGACTGGCTGGCCGACGTCGGGTTCGGGGCGCACAGCCACCTGCCGCTGGCGTTCGGGGAGAGGGGGGAACAGGAGGATCCCGGGGGCACGTTCCGGATCGTCGAGGCGCAGCCGGACGCGGCCGGGGTACGCGGTGGGCACGACACGGTGGAGGCGGCGGACCTGGACGTGATCCGCGACGGCAGACCGCAGTACCGCCTGGAGGTACGGCCGCGGGTGCTCGGGGACTTCGTGGCCGGGGCGTGGTGGCACAGCACGTCGCCGGTGTCGCACTTCACGCGGTCGCTGGTCTGTTCGCGGGTCACGGAGGACGGAGGGAGGATCACGCTCAGCGGCCGCAGACTCACGGTGACCGGGGCCGACGGCACCCGGGAGGAGCGGGAGCTGGGGACGGACGAGGAGGTGCTCGGGGTGTACCGGGAGCGGTTCGGTATCGAGCTCGGGTCGGTGCCGACGGTCCGGGGTACCGGGCAGGACGGCTGATCCGGGCCGGAGGGGGCGAGGGAGCAGCGAGACCAGAAGGTGCAGAGGGGCCAGACACCCCACTTGGCCCACATGGTGCTACTCGTGCGTAGTCCCAGCACAAGTGCTGGATTCCCGTGATGTGGTCCCGTGTTGCCTCGAAAGCCTCATCGGTGGTCGAATGCCTCCTCGGTGATCCGTGATCAAACAGCTGACTTCGAGTCGCACGAGGTGTCCAGATGATCGGCCGCTGGCTGGGAAGCCGAACCAACCGGGTGCACCGGACGAGCCCCCTGGGGGCGGTGCCGACGCCGCCGAGCGCCGGGGTGCTGGCCTGCCGGGTGCTCGACCCGGTCAACGAACCGGTCAGACACGCGGAGTTCGCGGTCACCGACGCCATGGGGCGTCCGGTGGTCAGCGGGGGAGCGGATCCGTTCGGGTCGTTCATGACGACGGTGCCGGCGGGGGAGTACCGGCTCGCGGTGTCCGCTGAGGGGTACACGCCGTATCGGGCGACCACGCAGGTCGCCGAGAACGCGCTCGCGTCGCTCGGTGACGTGACGCTCCAGGTGGCCCAGCCGCCGGAGCTGCCCGCGCCCGGCGACTGGGAGATCGAGTCGGCGCACTCCTCGATCGGCTTCACCGCTCGGCACATCGGCCTGGCGCGCATCCACGGACAGTTCAAGTCCTTCGCGGGCGTCATACGGATCACCGAGCCGCTGGAGCGGTCGGCGATGCACGTGGTGATCGACGCGGCGTCCATCGACACCAACATGAAGATGCGCGACGACCATCTGCGGTCGGCGGACTTCCTGGACGTCGCGAAGTTCCCGACCCTCGAGTTCTACAGCGAGCGGTTCGTGCACAAGGGCGGGAACCGGTGGGCCGTGACGGGGGCGCTGTCGCTGCACGGCGTGACGCGCACGGTCACGCTGGACACGGAGTACCTGGGGCTGGGCAACGGCATGGAGGGCGAGGTACGGGCTGCCTGCCGGGCCACGACCGAACTGCACCGGGACGACTTCACGGTGAGCTGGCAGACGATGCTGGCCCGCGGCATCGCGGTGGTGGGACCGAGCATCAAGGTCGACCTCGACGTGCAGGTCGTCCGCAAGAGCTGAGCCGGCGGACCGGCCGCGGCGGCGTGTCGGACAATGGCCGGCGTGAGTGATGTGCGACATGTGCTGGTGCTGCCCGACAGGGACGCGGCGGAAGAGGTGGTCCAGGCGCTCCCCGAGCGTTTCGGCGTCGTCGAGGAGCCGCGGCTCGTGCGGGACGCGCTGGCCGGCGAGGACGACGCCGAGGACGCGCAGTGGCTGGTCGTCCTCAGGGACGAGGAAGAACGCTTGGACCCCGGGGAGCTGGACCGGTTCGCGGGGGAGTGGGAGGGCTGGCGGGAGGAGCCGTAGGCCGCCTCTGGAGGAGCCGTAGGCCCGCTCGGGAGGGACGAAGCCCGGCGGGGACGCCATGAGCCCTTCGGGACCCGCTGTCAGTGCCGCGTGGGATGCTTGTCGCGATGGCCAGGAAGACTGCGAATGACGACCCTCTCGCCCCCGTGACGCTCGCCGTGGGCCAGGAGGAGCTGCTGCTCGACCGTGCCGTGCAGGAGGTGGTGGCCGCCGCGAAGGCCTCCGACGCCGACACGGACGTGCGGGACCTGACCCCGGACCAGGTGCAGCCCGGCACGCTCGCCGAGCTGACGAGCCCGTCGCTCTTCGCGGAGCGCAAGGTCGTCGTCGTACGCAATGCGCAGGACCTGTCGGCCGACACGATCAAGGACGTGAAGGCCTATCTCGGGGCGCCCGCCGAGGAGATCACCCTAGTGCTGCTGCACGCCGGCGGGGCCAAAGGGAAGGGGCTGCTCGACGCGGCGCGCAAGGCGGGGGCGCGCGAGGTGGCCTGTCCGAAGATGACGAAGCCGGCGGACCGGCTGGCGTTCGTGCGGGGCGAGTTCCGGGCGGCGGGCAGGTCCGCCACGCCGGAGGCGTGCCAGGCGCTCGTCGACGCGATCGGGAGCGATCTGCGGGAGCTGGCGTCGGCGGTCTCGCAGCTGGCCGCGGACGTCGAGGGGACGATCGACGAGGCGATCGTCGGGCGGTACTACACGGGCCGGGCCGAGGCGTCGAGCTTCACGGTCGCCGACCGGGCGGTCGAGGGCCGGGCGGCGGAGGCGCTGGAGGCGTTGCGCTGGTCGCTGGCGACCGGGGTGGCGCCGGTGTTGATCACGAGCGCGCTGGCGCAGGGCGTCCGGGCGATCGGGAAGCTGTCGTCCGCGCGTGGCGGACGCCCGGCCGATCTCGCGCGGGAGCTGGGCATGCCCCCCTGGAAGATCGACCGCGTGCGGCAGCAGATGCGGGGCTGGACCCCGGACGGGGTGGCCGTGGCGCTGCGGGCGGTGGCCGAGGCGGACGCGGGCGTGAAGGGCGGCGGGGACGATCCCGAGTACGCCCTGGAGAAGGCGGTGGTCACGATCGCGCGGGCGGCTCGCTCCCGGGGCCGGGGCTGAGGCCGCGGGACTCAGTACAGGGGCTGACCGATCCCCAGGAGGTTGCCCTCGCTGTCACGGAACCAGGCGCCGCGTTCTCCCCGGGCGCCCTTGCTCGGGTAGTTCCCCTCGATCTCGGCGATCCCGCCCTCCGTGCGGAAGCCGGGCACGTCGACCTCCTCGAAGACCACGCCGCGCCGCTTGAGCTCCGCCACGGCGGCCTCGATGTCGTCGACCTCCAGCGCCATCTGGGTGAAGGTGCCGGGCGAGGCCCCCGTCGACCGGAACAGCACGAATTCCCCGCCGCCGCAGCGGTACAGCAGCCCACCGGGCCGTTCGTCGACCGGCTCAAGGCCGAGTTTCTCGGCGTAGAAGCGCCGCGCCCGGTCCAGGTCCCGGGCGGGGAGCCGGGTCGCCACGCGGACCCCGGCCAGCACGTTTGCGTCCTCTGCGGTCATGCCTCCACTGTGCCGTGATCGAGTCGCCCTCCTCCTGTCGAGGAGGAAAATCGGGTGTATCAGCCGTATGTCGCCAAGTGACGGAGAGGTGGCGAAGGTCATGGCTGAGCACCCGCACGCAGCGCTCGTCCGCAAGGGCTGAAGCCTTCCAGCGCGGAGACATGGACACCCTCCGCGGCATCATGACCGGGGACTGTACGCACCATGTGCCCGGCTCGCATCCGCTCTCGGGGGACTTCAAGGGGATCGATTCGATCATCAACGACTACTACGGCCGGCTCTCATCGGAGACCGGCGGGTCGTTCCGGGTCGAGCTGCTCAACGTGTTCGTCGACGGCCGGGGACACGCCGTCAGCGTGCACCGCTTCACCGCCGACCGGGGCGACAAGCACATCGACGAGCACGGAGGCATCGTCTTCCGGGTCGTCGGAGACAAGATCAGCGATCTCGACGAGTGCCTGGAGGACATCGACAAGAGCAACGCGTTCTGGTCGTGACCACCGGCCGCCGCGCGGGCATGCCGAAGGCCCCGCCGCCCACCCTGGGGAAGGGTGAGGCGCCGGGGCCTTCGGTTGAAGCTGGTGAGCTCGTCCCCGCGTGGCGAACGCAGGCCGCGGACGAGCTCGGGGTGCCGGACGGGAGCGGATGAGAGAGGGCCCGCTCGAATCCCTCCGGCGTCACATCAGACGTCAGCCCTTGAGCGCGGCGACCTTCTGAGCCAGCGCCGACTTCTTGTTGGCAGCCTGGTTCTTGTGGATGACGCCCTTCGAGACGGCCTTGTCGAGCTGACGCGCGGCAGCGCGCTGGTACTCGGTGGCCTTCTCGACGTCACCCGCGGCAGCAGCCTCACGAGCCTTGCGGATCGCGGTCTTGAGGGAGGACTTGACGGCCTTGTTGCGCAGCCGCGCCTTCTCGTTGGTCTTGATCCGCTTGATCTGGGACTTGATGTTCGCCACGAATGAGCCTTCTCAGGTTCTGGCACGGGGCCGCACGGGTGCCGCACGGTCCGGTACCGGGTGATTTCTTGAAGGAGTGCCTCCCGCGAGAGGGCACGAGGCACAGCCCCCCACGGTACCAGCGGGCGCATTCATGGCCCAAACCCGTCCATGGTCCCCACCCGTGGGACCATGGAGGCTACGTATCGATCCGACCCGAGACCGCAGACACTGCGGACGCCTCAAGAATCAGGACCCTGCGTGCCCGCGATCCCTAGCCATGTGCCCGAGCCGAGCCGTACCGACCCGGCTCTGATCCGCAATTTCTGCATCATCGCGCACATCGACCACGGCAAGTCCACGCTCGCCGACCGGATGCTCCAGCTGACCGGAGTGGTCGAGCAGCGGCAGATGCGTGCTCAGTACCTCGACCGCATGGACATCGAGCGTGAGCGCGGCATCACGATCAAGTCCCAGGCGGTGCGACTCCCGTGGGCCCCCTCCCACGACAAGAGCAAGACGCACATCCTGAACATGATCGACACCCCGGGGCACGTCGACTTCACCTACGAGGTCTCGCGATCGCTCGCCGCCTGTGAGGGCACCATCCTCCTGGTCGACGCCGCCCAGGGCATCGAGGCGCAGACCCTCGCCAACCTCTACCTGGCGATGGAGAACGACCTCACGATCATCCCCGTGCTGAACAAGATCGACCTGCCGGCCGCGCAGCCCGAGAAGTTCGCCGAGGAGCTCGCCCACCTCATCGGGTGCGAGCCCGACGACGTGCTCAAGGTCTCCGCCAAGACCGGGCTCGGTGTCGAGGCGCTGCTGGACAAGGTCGTCGAACAGGTCCCGGCCCCGGTCGGTGTGAAGGACGCCCCCGCGCGCGCCATGATCTTCGACTCCGTCTACGACTCCTACCGCGGCGTGGTGACGTACGTCCGTGTCATCGACGGGCAGCTCAACAAGCGTGAGCGCATCAAGATGATGTCCACGGGCGCCACGCACGAGCTGCTGGAGATCGGCACCAACTCGCCGGAGATGCTGTCGTCCGACGGTCTCGGCGTCGGCGAGGTGGGCTACCTCATCACCGGCGTGAAGGACGTCCGCCAGTCCAAGGTCGGTGACACCGTCACCAGCCAGTCCAAGGGTGCCGTGGAGCCGCTGGGCGGCTACAAGGACCCCAAGCCCATGGTCTTCTCCGGCCTCTACCCCCTGGACGGCTCGGACTACCCGGAGCTGCGCGAGGCCCTCGACAAGCTCCAGCTCAACGACGCCGCGCTGGTCTACGAGCCGGAGACCTCCGCCGCACTCGGCTTCGGCTTCCGTGTCGGCTTCCTCGGCCTGCTGCACCTGGACGTGATCCGGGAGCGGCTGGAGCGCGAGTTCGGGCTCGACCTGATCGCCACCGCGCCGAACGTGGTCTACCGCGTCGTCATGGAGGACGGCAGCGAGCACACCGTCACCAACCCGAGCGAGTTCCCCGAGGGCAAGATCTCGGAGGTCTACGAGCCGGTCGTGCGGGCCACCATCCTGGCGCCCAGCGAGTTCATCGGCTCGATCATGGAGCTGTGCCAGACCCGGCGCGGCACCCTGCTCGGCATGGACTACCTCTCCGAGGAGCGGGTCGAGGTCCGCTACACCCTGCCCCTCGCCGAGATCGTCTTCGACTTCTTCGACCAGCTGAAGTCCAAGACCCGCGGTTACGCCTCGCTCGACTACGAGCCCACCGGCGAGCAGACCTCCAGCCTGGTCAAGGTCGACATCCTGCTGCACGGCGACAAGGTCGACGCGTTCTCGGCGATCACCCACAAGGACCAGGCGTACGCCTATGGCGTGCGGCTCGTCGCGAAGCTCAAAGAGCTCATCCCGCGGCAGGCCTTCGAGGTGCCGGTCCAGGCCGCCATCGGCTCCCGGGTCATCGCCCGCGAGACCATCCGCGCCATCCGCAAGGACGTCCTCGCCAAGTGCTACGGCGGTGACATCTCCCGTAAGCGGAAGCTGCTGGAGAAGCAGAAGGAGGGCAAGAAGCGGATGAAGATGGTGGGTTCCGTGGAAGTTCCGCAGGAGGCGTTCATCGCCGTCCTGTCGAGCGATGACAGCGCGGGGTCGGGCAAGGGCAAGAAGTAATCACGGATTACCTTGGGTTACACCGCAAACCGGGTAGAACAGGGGCCCGTCGTGCGCAAGTGCGGCGGGCCGTTGTGCGTACGTGGGGTAGCTCTCTGTACGAAGTGACAGGCCGCGGACCCTTACGCAGCGGCCGGTCGACCTTTACTCTGATCCCTGCTCGATAGTTACTCGCGAGTTAAACAACGGCTCGCGAACAGCAGCTCGTGAGTGAAAACCAGCCGCACCTGAGCCAGCCGCACCGTCGCGGGCCCCGGAGGATGTCGTGAGCGACACACAGACACTGATCGAGAACCGTCCGCCGTCCGTGGCGGGCCTCTTCCTGGACCGCGTGGCGGCCACGCCGGACGCCGAGGCCTACCGTTATCCGGTGCCCGCGTCCTCCGGGCAGGGGCCGGACGACTGGAAGTCGCTGAGCTGGGCGCAGGCCGCCGAGCGGGTCTACGCCATCGCGGCCGGGCTCATCGAACTGGGCGTGCAGCCCGAGCAGCGCGTCGCCCTCGCGTCCAGCACCCGCATCGAGTGGATCCTCGCCGACCTCGGCATCATGTGCGCCGGCGCCGCCACGACCACGGTCTACCCGCAGACCAACGCCGAGGAGTCGGCGTACATCCTGTCGGACTCCGAGAGCCGGGTGCTCATCGCGGAGAACGTCGAGCAGCTGGCCAAGGCGCAGGAGAAGCGCGGCGAGCTGACCGACCTCACCCACGTCGTGGTCATCGACCCGGCCGGGGTCGAGACGGCCGACTGGATCCTCACCCTGGACGAGCTGGAGAAGCGCGGCGCGGCCCGGCTGGAGAAGGATCCCGACCTGGTCAAGGAGCGGGCCGGCGCGATCACCAAGGACCAGCTGGCCACCCTCATCTACACCTCCGGCACCACCGGCCGCCCCAAGGGCGTGCGCCTCCCGCACGACAACTGGTCGTACATGGCGAAGGCGATCGCCGCGACCGGGCTGATCAGCAGCGAGGACGTGCAGTACCTGTGGCTGCCCCTCGCGCACGTCTTCGGCAAGGTGCTCACCTCCGGCCAGATCGAGGTCGGGCACGTCACCGCGGTGGACGGCCGCGTCG
Source organism: Streptomyces sp. SID5464 (assembly GCF_009862985.1). Classification (NCBI taxonomy): domain Bacteria; kingdom Bacillati; phylum Actinomycetota; class Actinomycetes; order Kitasatosporales; family Streptomycetaceae; genus Streptomyces; species Streptomyces sp. SID5464. Next base: position 98,287 of record NZ_WWIQ01000076.1, read on the forward strand.
ACAAGATCATCGAGAACCTGCCGGTGGTGCAGCCGACGTACATGGCGGCCGTGCCGCGCATCTTCGAGAAGGTCTACAACGGAGTCGCCGCCAAGGCCCGGGCGGGCGGTGGCGCCAAGTACAAGATCTTCCAGTGGGCCGCCGAGGTCGCCCGTGAGTACGCCAAGGTCGCCCAGGACAACTTCCGGCGCACCGGGACCATGTCCGTGCCGTTCGGGCTGGGCGCGAAGCACAAGGTCGCGGACGCGCTGGTGTACGCCAAGATCCGGGAGGCCTTCGGCGGGAACCTGCGGGCGTGCGTCTCGGGTTCGGCGGCGCTGGCACCCGAGATCGGGTACTTCTTCTCCGGCGCCGGCATCCACATCCTGGAGGGCTACGGCCTGACCGAGTCCTCGGCGGCGTCTTTCGTGAACCCGGGCGAGGCCTACCGCACCGGTACGGTCGGCAAGCCGCTGCCCGGCACGGAGGTGCGCATCGCCGACGACGGGGAGATCCTGCTGCGCGGCCCGGGCATCATGGAGGGCTACCACAAGCTGCCCGAGAAGACCGCCGAGGTACTGGAGGCGGACGGCTGGTTCCACACCGGGGACATCGGGGAGCTGTCGCCCGACGGGTATCTGCGGATCACCGACCGCAAGAAGGACCTGATCAAGACGTCGGGCGGCAAGTACATCGCGCCGGCCGAGGTCGAGGGGCAGTTCAAGGCGGTGTGCCCGTACGTCTCCAACATCCTCGTGCACGGGGCCGACCGGAACTTCTGCACGGCGCTCATCGCGCTCGACGAGGTCGCGATCACGGAGTGGGCGAAGGAGAACGGGCTGGCGGGGAAGTCGTACGAGGAGATCGTTTCCTCGCCGGTCACGGTGGAGATGGTCGACGGGTATGTGAAGCAGCTCAACGAGGGGCTTCAGCGGTGGCAGACGATCAAGAAGTTCCGGTTGCTGCCGCGGGATCTCGATGTCGAGCACGGTGAGATCACGCCGAGTCTGAAGTTGAAGCGGCCGGTTGTGGAGCGGGAGTACAAGCATCTGATCGAGGAGATGTACGAGGGGGCTCGCGAGGCGTAGGGGCTAACTACCCGGTTCCACCCGGCGTTTCAGGTCCTGGATCTCTGCGCGCAGGCGTTCCACCTCTCTGCCTTTGCGGTAGAGGTCCAGGAAGACGCTCACCTTGGCCCGTAGGACCCACGGGTCGAACGGCTTGGTCACGTAGTCGGCGGCGCCTGTGGCGTAGCCGCGGAAGGCGTAGCCCGAGTCGTCGTCCGCGCCCGTCAGGAAGATGATCGGGACGTCGCGGGTCTGGTCCAGGCGTTTGATGTGGGCGGCCGTCTCGAAGCCGTCCATGCCGGGCATGCGGATGTCGAGCAGGACCAGGGCGATGGGCTGGCGCAGCACGGCCTTCATCGCCTCCTCGCCGGAACGGGCGCGTATCAGAGGCTCGTTGAGGGAGGCGAGGACGGCCTCCAGGGCGGTCAGGTTGTCCTCCATGTCGTCGACCAGGAGTATTCCGGCGCGTGCGGTGCTCATGACGGTCGGTCCTCCTCCGCGCCCTCCGTTCCCTGCGTGTCGTCCGTGCCGTCCGTGTTCAGCAGTTCGCACACGACCGTCAGCAGCCGGTCGATGTCCACCGGCTTGGGCACGTAGTCGTTGGCGCCGCGGGCGATGGACTTCTCGCGGTCGCCGGGCATCGCCTTCGCGGTCAGGGCGACGATGGGCAGGTCCGCCCAGCGCGGGGTGCGGCGGATGGCGGAGATGGTCTCGTAGCCGTCCATCTCCGGCATCATGATGTCCATCAGGACCAGTTCGACGTCCGCGCTGCGCTCCAGCGTCTCGATGCCCTCGCGGCCGTTCTCCGCGTACAGCACGGTCATGCCGACGCGGCCCAGGACATGGGTGAGGGCGAAGACGTTGCGGATGTCGTCGTCGACGATCAGCACTCGCCGCCCGGCCAGGATCCGGCCCGGCCTGCCGGACGTCCACGCCTCCAGCCTGGTCGGCGAGGGCCAGGCGTCGTCCGTGTCGTACGCGGCCGGGAAGGGTCCCGCGGTGGCCGGCTGGAGGGGCAGGGACACTTCGGGGTGATCCTCGGGGGCCGGTCCCGGCGCGGTGTGACCGGGGCTCAGGACAGGCACGTACAGGGTGAACCTGGAGCCCTTGCCCGGTTCGCTCTCGGCGACGATCCGGCCGCCGAGCAGGCCCGCGATCTCCCGGCTGATGGACAGTCCGAGGCCGGTGCCGCCGTACTTGCGGTTGGTGGTGCCGTCGGCCTGCTGGAACGCCTCGAAGATCACCGGGAGTTTCTCCGGCGCGATGCCGATGCCGGTGTCGGACACGGCGAAGGCGATGACGTCGTCGGTGTCCCGCACTGCCCCGCTCTCGGCTCCGCTCGAGCGCGGGGACCCCCATCGGTGCTCCGCGTCCTGCACCCGGTCGACCCGCAGCTCGACCTTGCCCGACGCGGTGAACTTGATCGCGTTGGAGAGGAGGTTGCGCAGGATCTGCTGGAGGCGCTGTTCGTCCGAGTACATCTCGCGCGGTACGTCCTCGCCGACCGCCACCTCGAAGGCGAGCCCCCGGTCGATGGTGAGGGGGCGGAACGTGGCGTGGACGTAGTCGAGCAGCTTGATCAACGGCAGTCGTTTCGGGCGTACGTCCATCCGGCCCGCCTCGATCTTCGACAGGTCCAGGATGTCGTTGATGAGCTGGAGGAGGTCCGAGCCCGAGCGGTGGATCGTCGTCGCGAACTGCACCTCCTGGTCGGAGAGGTGGCCGTCCGGGTTGTCGGAGAGCAGCCGGGCCAGGATCAGCAGGGAGTTCAGCGGTGTGCGCAGCTCGTGCGACATGTTCGCCAGGAACTCGGATTTGTACTGCGAGGACGTGGCCAGCAGGGCGGCCTTCTCCTCCAGTTCGGCGTTGGAGCGCTGCAGCTCGCCCTGCTGCTTCTGGAGTTCGTCCGAGCGCTCCTGGAGCTGCATGGCGAGGCGCTGGGACTCGCCGAGCAGGGACTCCGTGCGGGAGTTGGCGATGATCGTGTTGATGGCGACGCCGATGGTGTTGACGAACTGGTCGAAGAAGGCCAGGTGCACATCGGAGAAGCGGGAGAAGGAGGCGAGCTCGATGACACCGAGCAGCTTGTCCTCGAAGAGGATCGGGATGATGACGATCGTGGTCGGGGCCGCCTCGCCCAGACCGCTGTTGATCTTGATGTAGTCGGGCGGGGCGCCCTCGACCAGGATCCGCTTCTTCTCCCGGGCCGCCTGCGCGACCAGGCCGTGCACCGGGAGGGCGCCGGTCTCGACGGTCGCGTCCTGGGCGGCGCCGTAGCCGGCGATGAAGGCCAGGCCCTTCGTCGGCACGGTCGTGCGCAGGGCCGCGCCGTCCTCGTCGGGGTCGGCCAGGTAGAACGCGCCGTACTGGGCGTTCACCAGCGGGGTCAGCTCGCGCAGTATCAGGTCGGCGACCTCCATCAGGTCGCGGTGGCCCTGCATCAGGGCGGCGAGGCGGGCCAGGTTGGACTCCAGCCAGTCCTTCGCGCGGGTCGTCTCGCGCAGGTTGGCCACCATCAGGTTGATGTTGTCCTTCAGCTCGGCGACCTCGCCGCGGGTCTCGACCGTGATCGAGCGGGACATGTCGCCCTGGGCCACGGCGGAGGCGACCTCGGCGATCGCGCGGACCTGGGTGGTGAGGTTCGAGGCCAGTTCGTTGACGTTCGTCGTCAGGCGCTTCCAGGTGCCGTAGACGCCCTCGACCCGGGCCTGGCCGCCGAGTTGGCCCTCGGAGCCGACCTCGCGGGCCACGCGCGTGACCTCCGAGGCGAAGGAGGACAGCGTGTCGACCATCGTGTTGATCGTG
>NZ_WWIQ01000076.1:102267-102570 GCF_009862985.1 Streptomyces sp. SID5464
CGCGCGTCCACGTCGATCTTCCGCGACAGGTCGCCCTGCGCCACGGCCGTCGCGACCTGGGCGATGTTGCGCACCTGGGAGGTGAGGTTGTCGGCCATCGAGTTGACGTTGTCCGTCAGGTCCCGCCAGACGCCGGAGACGCCCAGCACCTGGGCCCGGCCGCCGAGCCGGCCGTCGGTGCCGACCTCGCGGGCGACGCGCGTGACCTCGTCGGCGAAGGCGCGCAGCTGCTCCACCATCGTGTTGACGGTGTCCTTGAGCTCGAGGATCTCGCCGCGGGCGTCGACCGTGATCTTCTTCGAC
>NZ_WWIQ01000076.1:103121-149239 GCF_009862985.1 Streptomyces sp. SID5464
CCACCATCGTGTTCACGGTCAGCTTCAGCTCCAGCAGCTCGCCGGTCGCCTCCACCGTGACCGTGCGGGTCAGATCGCCGCGTGCCACCGCCGTCGTGACCGCCGCGATGTCCCGCACCTGGGCCGTCAGCCGGGACGCCATCGTGTTGACGGCCTCGGTCACGTCCCGCCAGCTCCCCGACAGGCCCTGCACCTTGGCCCGGCCGCCGAGCCGCCCCTCGGTGCCGACCTCGCGCGCGACCCGTGTCACCTCGCCGGTGAACAGGGAGAGCTGGTCCACCATCCTGTTCACGGCCCGGCCGAGGCGCCGCAGGTCGCCGCGTAATTCCCGCGTGCCGTCGTGCAGATCGACCCGCTGCGTCAGATCGCCGCCGGCCACCGCGTCCAGCACGCGCGTGGCGTTCGCCGCCGGGGCGACCAGGGCGTCGAGCAGCTGGTTCACGTCGTTGACGCGGGACGTCCACAGTCCCTGCCCCGGACTGGCGGAGAGCCGCTCGTCGAGCCGGCCGTGCCGCACCAGTTCCCGTCTCACCCGCCGCACCTCGGTGGTGAAGTGGACGCTGCGGTCCATGATCTGGTTGTAGACCGCGGTGAGTTCGGCCACCATCCCGTGGCCGGTTTCCGGCACTTTGGTGAAGTCGCCGTCGCGTGCGGCTGTCATGGCCGCGAGCAGGGGACGCAGATCGGATGCACGAATCAGACCGTCTTCGTACCGGTCTTCGACCACAGGAGGAGCGCTTTTCTCACTCATGACGGCCCACTTCGGTAACTCGGCGCTTATGGGCGTGGCCAGTCTGTCACCCTGTCGGCATCGACTGTGGCGTATTCGTACGAACTGCCCGGGGAGCTGTCCATGGGGGCCATTCCGACGCAACGGGAGACCGCTTCCCGTGCCTCAGAGGCGCCTGCCCACGCTTCGGAGATGCCTGTGCCCCTGCACGAAGGGGCCGTCTCCGAGGAGTGTGCGCTGCCTTCCGAGGCGCCGGTGCTCGGGCCAGAGGCGCCCGCGCTCACCGCTGAGGCGCCCGCCAAGGAGCGCGCGCGGGCGTACGCGACCCTGTCCGGCAGCTCTCTCGCGCCGGGCTCCGCTCGCGCCCTGGTACGCGCGGCGATCGACGAGTGGACCGGACTCGGCCTGCCCGGCGCCGAGCACCTCACCGACCGTCTCGCCGACGACGCCCTGCTCGTCGTCAGCGAACTCGTCACCAACGCGGTCGTGCACGCCGGCACCGACGTCCAGCTGGAGTGCCGGCTGGAAGGCGACGACAAGGACACGGCCGCGCTCCTCGTCGAGGTCTCCGACCACCATCCCTCACGCGCCCCGCGCGGCGGCGAGCCGGAGACGCCGCACGACACCCCGGAGTACGGGCGCGGCCTGCGGCTCGTCGGCGCGCTCTCCGAGGCCTGGGGCATCACCTACCGCACCGGCCGGAAGACCGTGTGGGCGCGGTTGCCCGCCGGGGGTTGTGCGGCCGCCGAGCAGATCGAGGCGTACGCCGGGGAGCACGCGCTGGCGCGCGGGCTGCGGATGGCGGAGATCCTGGCACCGGAACCGCCCCCCGGGCGGGACGGCCGGGAGGGCGACCGGGGCCGTCGGCGTGCCGGGCACGACGGGAACGAGCCGCAGGGTGGGTACGCCCCGCAGGACGCGCACGACCTACGGGACGTGCAGGATCCCGGCGGCTCCGACGACCCGCGTGGCTCCGACGACCCGCGTGGCTCCCATGACCAGCGCGGCTCGCGCGACCTGCGCGACTGGCACGACCTGCGGGACTGGCGGGAACGGTACGAGGACTGCGACGGCCGCGACGGACGTGACGGCTCCTGGCTGGGCCGCGGTGCCCTCTCCTTCCTCGCCGAGGCCTCCGACCTTCTCGCCGGACAGCTCGACGAGGACCTGGTCGCCGCTCTCGCCGGGCAGTTGATCGTCCCCCGGCTGGCCGACTGGTGCGCGGTGTGGCTGGAGGACGAGGCCACCGCCGGCGGCTGGAGCGGCGGGGCCGGAGCGGGCGGGCCCCGGCTGGCCCGGGTCTGGCACGGCAGCGAGAACCGCATCGAGGAGCTGCGCCGGTCCCTGGAGAAGGACGCACCGCACCCGTCCGACCCGTTACGGTCCGGGCCGGTCGACTACCCCTGGCCCGGCGAGGCGCTCGGTGACGCCCCCGGCGAGCCGGGCTCGGCCCTGGCGTACCGGCTCGTCGCCGGCGGACGCCCGCTGGGCACCCTCGTCATCGGACGGTCCGGTTCCGCCGGCTTCCCCGACGAGATCACCGGCCTCGTCGAGGACCTCAGCCGCCGGGTCGCGCTCGCCATCGGGGCCGCCCGCCAGTACGCCCGCCAGGCCACCATCAGCGCCGTGCTCCAGCGCGGACTGCTGCCCGGCGCCGTGGCCGAGATCCCCGGGGTGCGCAGCGCCCTCGTCTACGAGCCGTGCGACAAGGGCGGGCCCAGCGGCGACTTCTACGATCTGTTCCCGGCCGGCGACGGCCGCTGGTGCTTCGCCGTCGGCGACGTCCAGGGCAAGGGGCCCGAGGCCGCCGTCGTGATCGGCCTGGCCCGGCCCTGGCTGCGGCTGCTGGCCCGTGAGGGCTACCGGGTCGCCGACGTCCTCGACCGCCTCAACCAGCTCCTGCTCGACGACGCCACGGAGGCCGCGGACGCGGCGGCCCGCGCGCTGGTGGCGGCCGGCGCGCGGCCGACCCCGCCCGGCGACGGGCCCCAGACACGTTTCCTGTCCCTGCTCTACGGCGAGCTGGTCCCCTTCGAGGGCGGTGTCCGCTGCACGGTCGCCTCCGCCGGGCACCCGCTGCCCCTGCTGCTCGGGGCGGGTGGCGAGGTCCACACGGCCGCGCAGCCGCAGACCCTGCTGGGGGTCGTCGAGGACGCGACGTACACCAGCGAGACCTTCGAGCTGCGCTCCGGCGACACACTGCTGTGCGTCACGGACGGCGTGACCGAGCGGCGCTCGGGCTCCCGCCAGTTCGACGACGGGGACGGGCTGGCGACGGCGCTGGCCGGGTGTGCGGGGCTGGACGCGGAGCTGATAGCCGAGCGGATCAAGCGGCTGGTGCACGAGTTCGGGGCGCGGCCCCCGGCGGACGATCTGGCGCTGCTGGTGCTCCAGGCGGAGTGACCGCCCGGGTGCTGGACAATGGGACGTATGCCTTCCGCACTCCCCGACGGCGAGCCCGTCCCCGACGACGGCGCGCTGCCCGCGTCCGCGCTCGCCGGGGCGGCCGACCGCCCGCTCGGGTTCTACCTGCACGTTCCGTACTGCGCGACCCGCTGCGGCTACTGCGACTTCAACACCTACACGGCGACCGAGCTGCGCGGCAGCGGTGGCGTGCTGGCCTCGCGTGACAACTACGCAGAGACGCTGGTCGACGAGGTCCGGCTGGCCCGCAAGGTGCTGGGTGACGACCCGCGGCCCGTCCGCACGGTGTTCGTCGGCGGCGGCACGCCGACGCTGCTGGCCGCCGGTGATCTCGTACGGATGCTGGGGGCGATCCGCGACGAGTTCGGGCTGGCGCCGGACGCGGAGGTCACGACGGAGGCGAACCCGGAGTCGGTGGACCCTGCCTACCTGGCGGCCCTGCGCGAGGGGGGCTTCAACCGGGTCTCCTTCGGGATGCAGAGTGCGCGGCAGCACGTGCTGAAGGTGCTGGACCGGACGCATACGCCGGGGCGGCCGGAGGAGTGCGTGGCGGAGGCCCGCGCGGCCGGTTTCCAGCATGTGAACCTCGACCTGATCTACGGCACGCCGGGGGAGAGCGACGACGACTGGCGGGCGTCTCTGGACGCGGTGCTGGGGGCCGGGCCGGACCATGTCAGCGCGTACGCGTTGATCGTCGAGGAGGGGACGCAGCTGGCTCGTCGGATCCGCCGGGGTGAGGTGCCGATGACCGACGACGATGTGCATGCCGATCGGTATCTGATCGCGGACGAGGTGCTCTCCGGCGCGGGGTTCGAGTGGTACGAGGTGTCCAACTGGGCGACCTCACAGGCGGGGCGGTGCCTGCACAACGAGCTGTACTGGCGGGGGGCCGACTGGTGGGGGGCCGGGCCTGGCGCGCACAGTCATGTGGGCGGGGTGCGGTGGTGGAACGTGAAGCATCCCGGGGCGTATGCGGGGGCGCTGGCGGCGGGGAGGTCGCCTGGGGCGGGGCGTGAGGTGCTGTCGGAGGAAGACCGGCGGGTCGAGCGGATTCTGCTGGAGTTGCGGCTGCGGGAAGGTGTGCCGCTTGCGTTGTTGCGGGAAGAAGGGCTTGTCGCCTCGCGCAGGGCGTTGTCGGACGGGCTTCTGGATGCCGCTGCGTACGACGAGGGGCGTGCCGTGCTGACGTTGCGGGGGCGGTTGCTGGCCGATGCGGTGGTTCGGGATCTCGTGGACTGAGGTGCTGCGGCGTTGGTGCCGGGGCCGGGGCGTTGCGCAGCCCGGATGAGCGGGGTGCCGCCGCGCCCACCCGTGCCGCCCCTGGCGGCACGACTGCCCGCAGCTCAGCGCATGCCCGCAGCTGAGCAGCTCGGTCGCTACGCCGGTGTCGTCACGAAGTCGATCAGTTCCTCCACCCGGCCCAGTAGTTCCGGCTCCAGGTCCTTGTACGACCGTACGCCCGACAGGATCCGTTGCCAGGCCGCGCCCGTGTTCTCCGGCCAGCCCAGCGTCCTGCACACCCCCGTCTTCCAGTCCTGGCCGCGCGGGATCCGGGGCCACGCCTCGATGCCCAGGGACGACGGTTTCACCGCCTCCCAGATGTCGATGTAGGGGTGGCCGACGACCAGGGCGTGGTCGCTCGTCACCGACTGCGCGATGCGCCACTCCTTGGAGCCCGGCACGAGGTGGTCCACCAGGACGCCCAGCCGCGCGTCCGGGCCGGGGGCGAAGCCGGCGACGATCGACGGCAGGTCGTCGACGCCCTCCAGGTACTCCACGACCACGCCCTCGATGCGCAGGTCGTCGCCCCAGACCTTCTCGACCAGCTCGGCGTCGTGCCGGCCCTCGACATAGATGCGCCCGGCACGGGCCACGCGGGCGCGGGCGCCGGGGACGGCCACCGAACCGGACGCGGTACGGGAGGGGCGTGCGGGGCCGGCAGGCGAGGGGCGGACCAGCGTCACGACCCTGCCCTCCAGCAGGAAGCCGCGCGGCTCCATGGGGAACACCCGGTGCTTGCCGAAGCGGTCCTCCAGGGTCACCGTGCCCGCCTCGCAGCGGATCACCGCACCGCAGAAACCGGTGCCGGGCTCCTCGACCACCAGGCCCGGCTCCGCCGGAACCTCGGGCACCGGCTGCGGTTTCTTCCACGGCGGAGTCAGATCGGGCGAGTACTGGCGCATTCTGATGACGATAGGAGAAGCCGGTGGGTGGTGGTCACGGAGACACGCCGAAGCCGGCGGCCAGCGCGTCGCGCTGGGCGCGCACGAACGCCGCGTCCACCACCGCTCCGTGACCGGGCACGTACAGCGCGTCCTCCCCGCCCAGGTCGAGCAGCCGGTCCAGGGCGGCCGGCCAGTGCGACGGCACGGCGTCGGGGCCCGCCTGCGGCTCGCCGGACTCCTCGACCAGGTCGCCGCAGAACACCACCTCCGGATCACCCGGCACCAGCACCGCCAGGTCGTGCGCGGTGTGCCCGGGGCCCACGTTGGCCAGCAGCACCTGGCGCCCGCCGCCGAGGTCGAGGGTCCACTCGCCGGAGACCAGGTGGCGGGGCGCGACCAGCCGGTCGGCGGCCTCCTGGGCGGTGGTCTCCGCCAGGCCGTTGCGCACCGCGTCCGCGCGCAGCTCCTCGCGGTCCCGTACGCGCGTCAGCACCGCGTCCACGCCCACCGCGCCGAACACCTCCGCGTCCGTGAACTCCGCCACCCCGAAGACATGGTCGAAGTGGGGATGGGTCAGCGCGAGATGCGTCACACGGTGCCCGGTGAGCGACCGCGCCTGCTCGCGCAACCGCGCGCCCTCCGCCGGGCTCGACCCCGCGTCGATCATGAGGACCGCGCCGGCACCGGCGACGAGCCCCACCGTGCAGTCCCACACCGGGAGCCGGCACCGCCCCACCCCCGCCGCCACGCGCTCCCATCCGAGCTCTTCCCAAGTCACCGTCATACGGCGACGCTAGCGGTGAGCGCAGTCCGTGGCACGACAGCACGCGACCAGCCTTGCCGGGGGCGCACCCCACCGCCGTACACTGGGCGGGGAATGCTGGCACTCGCACGCGCAGAGTGCCAGGCCCCACAGGCAGGACACCAGGCGGACGACTTCTGGAGGTGTGCGCGGATGCTCAGTGAACGCAGGCTTCAGGTGCTGCGCGCCATCGTCCAGGACTACGTCGGCACCGAGGAGCCGGTCGGCTCCAAGGCCCTCACCGAGCGGCACAACCTCGGCGTCTCCCCGGCCACCGTCCGCAATGACATGGCGGCCCTGGAGGACGAGGGGTACATCGCCCAGCCGCACACCAGCGCCGGGCGCATCCCGACCGACAAGGGCTACCGGCTGTTCGTGGACAAGCTGGCCGGCGTCAAGCCGATGACCGCGCCCGAGCGGCGCGCGATCCAGAACTTCCTGGAGGGCGCCGTCGACCTCGACGACGTCGTGGCGCGGACGGTACGGCTGCTGGCCCAGCTCACGCGACAGGTCGCCGTCGTGCAGTACCCGTCGCTGACCCGCTCGACCGTGCGGCACGTGGAGTTGCTCTCCCTCGCGCCCGCGCGCGTGATGCTCGTGCTGATCACGGACACCGGGCGGGTCGAGCAGCGCGTGGTCGACTGCCCGGCGCCCTTCGGCGAGGCCTCGCTCGCGGATCTGCGCGCGCGGCTCAACAGCCGGGTGGCGAACCGCCGTTTCACGGATGTGCCGAGTCTGGTGGAGGATCTGCCGGAGGCGTTCGAGCACGAGGACCGGGGTACGGTCTCCACGGTGCTCTCCACACTTCTGGAGACGCTCGTCGAGGAGAACGAGGAGCGGCTGATGATCGGCGGCACCGCCAACCTGACCCGCTTCGGGCACGACTTTCCCCTCACGATCCGGCCGGTGCTGGAGGCGCTGGAGGAGCAGGTCGTGCTCCTCAAGCTGCTCGGCGAGGCGAAGGATCCGGGCGTGACCGTACGTATCGGTCATGAGAACGCCCACGAAGGACTCAACTCCACGTCCGTCGTGTCGGTCGGCTACGGTTCGGGCGGCGAGGCTGTCGCCAAGCTCGGCGTGGTCGGACCGACCCGCATGGACTACCCGGGAACGATGGGAGCGGTACGCGCAGTGGCACGGTACGTCGGACAGATCCTGGCGGAGTCGTAGTGGCCACGGACTACTACGCCGTACTCGGCGTGCGCCGCGACGCGTCGCAGGAAGAGATCAAGAAGGCCTTCCGGCGGCTCGCGCGCGAGCTGCACCCGGACGTCAACCCCGATCCGAAGACCCAGGAGCGGTTCAAGGAGATCAACGCCGCCTACGAGGTGCTGTCGGACCCGCAGAAGAAGCAGGTCTACGACCTCGGCGGCGACCCGCTCTCGCAGGCCGGGGGCGGCGGCGCGGGCGGCTTCGGGGCCGGCGGCTTCGGGAACTTCTCCGACATCATGGACGCGTTCTTCGGCACGGCGTCGCAGCGCGGTCCGCGCTCGCGCACCCGCCGCGGTCAGGACGCGATGATCCGCATCGAGGTGGAGCTCGACGAGGCGGCCTTCGGCACGACGAAGGACATCCAGGTCGACACGGCAGTCGTCTGCAACACCTGTAACGGTGAGGGCGCGGCGCCGGGGACCTCCGCCCAGACGTGTGACATGTGCCGCGGCCGCGGTGAGGTGTCCCAGGTCACGCGGTCCTTCCTCGGCCAGGTCATGACCTCGCGGCCCTGCCCGCAGTGCCAGGGCTTCGGCACCGTGGTGCCCACGCCGTGCCCGGAGTGCGCGGGCGACGGGCGCGTACGGTCCCGTCGTACGCTCACCGTCAAGATCCCGGCCGGTGTCGACAACGGCACGCGGATCCAGCTCGCGGGTGAGGGCGAGGTCGGGCCCGGCGGCGGTCCCGCCGGTGACCTGTACGTGGAGATCCACGAACTGCCGCACGCGATGTTCCAGCGGCGCGGCGACGACCTGCACTGCACGGTGACGATCCCCATGACCGCGGCGGCCCTCGGCACGAAGGTGCCGCTGGAGACGCTCGACGGCCTGGAGGAGGTCGACATCCGCCCGGGCACCCAGTCCGGCCAGTCGATCCCGCTGCACGGCCGCGGCGTCACGCACCTGCGGGGCGGCGGACGCGGCGACCTCATCGTCCACGTCGAGGTCCAGACCCCGACCAAGCTCGACCCCGAGCAGGAGCGCCTGCTCCGCGAGCTGTCCAAGCTGCGCGGCGAGGAACGGCCGACGGGTCAGTTCCAGCCCGGGCAGCAGGGGTTGTTCTCGCGGTTGAAGGACGCGTTCAACGGGCGCTGACTCCGGCGGCCGGGCCACTGCTGGGGGTCCGGGGGTCGGCCCCCGGGCAGGCACGGTCAGCCCGGGCAGCAGGGGTTGTTCTCGCGGTTGAAGGACGCGTTCAACGGGCGCTGACTCCGGCTCCTCCGGGGGCCGCGGGTGGCTTTTCCTCTGGTCTATGCCACACGGCAGGCCGGTTTCGGAGTTGTTCGGAGGACGTGACAACATGCGGTCATGTCCTCCGCGCTGACCGATCTCTTCCCGCACCCGATCGTGCAGGCCCCCATGGCGGGCGGCGTCTCCGTACCGAAGCTCGCCGCCGCCGTGTGCGAGGCGGGCGGACTCGGGTTCCTCGCCGCCGGGTACAAGACCGCCGACGGGATGTACCAGGAGATCAAGCAGCTCCGGAGCCTCACCGGCAGGCCCTTCGGAGTGAACCTCTTCATGCCGCAGCCGGAGTACGCCGACCCCGCCGCCATCGACGTCTACGCCCACCAACTGGCCGGTGAGGCCTCCTGGTACGAGGCCGAGCTCGGCGACCCCGACAGCGGCCGCGACGACGGCTACGAGACCAAACTCGCGGTGCTGCGCGACAACCCCGTGCCGGTGGTGTCGTTCCACTTCGGCGCTCCGAGCCAGGAGGTCGTCGACGCACTGCACCGGGTCGGCACCTTCGTCCTGGTCACCGCCACCACCCCCGACGAGGCCCGGGCCGTCGAGCGGGCGGGCGCGGACGCGGTCATCGCGCAGGGCGTCGAGGCCGGCGGCCACCAGGGCACGCACCGGGACATCCCCGAGACGGACGGTTCCGGCATCGGACTGCTGTCGCTGGTCGCCCAGATCCGGGAGACCGTCGGCATCCCGATCATCGCCGCCGGCGGCATCATGCGCGGCGGCCAGATCGCCGCCGTCCTCGCGGCGGGCGCGAGCGCGGCCCAGCTCGGCACCGCGTTCCTCGCCACCGCCGAATCGGGCGCGAACGCCCTGCACAAGCAGGCGCTGACCAACCCCCTGTTCGTCCGTACGGAGTTGACCCGGGCCTTCTCCGGGCGCCCGGCACGCGGCCTGGTCAACCGCTTCCTGCGCGAGCACGGCCCGTACGCACCCGCCGCCTATCCCGAGATCCACCACCTCACCGCGCCGCTGCGCAAGGCCGCCGCCAAGGCGGGGGACGCGCAGGGCATGGCGCTGTGGGCCGGGCAGGGACACCGGATGGCGCGGGAGCTGCCCGCCGGGCAGCTCGTGGAGGTGCTGGCCGGTGAACTCGCCGCGGCGCGGACAGCGTTGTCGGGCGGAGGCGGAGTGCGATGACAGCTCCGGTGTTCGTGGTCGAGCACTTCGACGCGGGCGAGGGCGGCCGCTATGTCCTCGACGGCCCGGAGGGACGGCACGCCGTCTCCGTGAAGCGGCTGCGGCCCGGGGAGGACGTCGTCCTCACGGACGGGGCCGGGCGCCGGGCCGACGGTGTCGTGCTGGACACCGAGGGCAAGGACCGGCTGATCGTCCGGCTGGACCCGGTGACGGAGGAACCGCCGGAGCAGCCCCGGGTGACCGTCGTCCAGGCGCTGCCCAAGGGCGACCGCGGGGAGCTGGCCGTCGAGACGATGACCGAGGTCGGCGTCGACGCGATCGTGCCGTGGGCGGCGGCCCGCTGCATCACGCAGTGGAGGGGCGACCGAGGGCTGAAGGCGCTGGGCAAGTGGCGGGCGACGGCCCGGGAGGCGGGCAAGCAGTCCCGCCGGGTGCGCTTCCCGCAGGTCGCGGAGGCGGCGACGACCAAACAGGTCGCGGCGCTGCTGGCCGGTGCCGACTTCGCCGCCGTGCTGCACGAGAGCGGGGACGAGGCGCTGGCGACGGCCGAACTGCCGTCGTCCGGCGAGATCGTGCTCGTCGTGGGGCCCGAAGGGGGCGTGGCGCCGGAGGAGTTGGCGCTGTTCGCACAAGCGGGGGGCAAGGCGTATCGCCTCGGGCGCAGTGTGCTGCGCACATCGACTGCCGGGACCGCGGCCGCGGCCGTGCTCCTGGCTCGCACCGGCCGCTGGACCTGACCCTTCTCGGAGGCACCGTGGAACTCGCACAGGTACGACTGCTCGTGACCGACTTCGCCGCCTGCTACCACTTCTACGGCGAGGTCCTCGGCCTCAAGCCGCAGTCGGGGGCGGCGGACGGGCCGTACGAGAAGTTCAGCCCCGCCGTCGGCTCGGCGGGGATCGCCCTCCAGGACCGCACGATGATGGCCGAGATCCTGGACGAGTTGGGCGACACGGCGAACGGCCACCGCTCCCTGGTCGTCCTGCGCGTCGACGCCCTGGACGCGTACTGCGAGGAGATCACGATGCGCGGCGCCACGATCCTCCACGGCCCGGCCCACCTGACCGACCGCCTGCGCGTCGCCCACCTCAAGGACCCGGAGGGCAATCTGGTGGAGCTCCAGGAGTGGCTGCTGCTCCGCGGCTGACGCCTTTGCGCTCTACCGCACGGCCCCCGACAGTGGCAGGCTCCCCTCCATGGGGGCATCGAGGAGGATTGGACGGGGGCGGCGCAGTCGGCGGGTGACGGTCGCGGCGGCGTTCGCGGTGGTTGCCGTGGGCGGGGCCGTGGCGTGTGAACCCGGTGGTGGGATCAGCTCCGCGTCCGTCGCGTACACCACCGACGAGACCGTCACCAAGGAGCTCGACCGGCAGAAGGCGGGCGTGCGTTGGCTGACGTGCACCGCTTCCTACGGCAACTCCGGCCAGGGCGGGAAGCCGTCGCCCTCGGCGCGTCAGAAGACCGTCGCCACCGTCGACTGCCAGGGGGAGACGGAGGACGGGAAGGACATCACCGTCGACGGCAAGGTCACCCACGCGGTGGACGGTGCCTGTGTGCGCGGGAACATCACCGCCAAGGTGGACGGCAAGGTGTGGTTCCAGGTCGACGGGCTCGGCGACTGCAACTCCACCAGCCCGCCGCCCGTGGGGGGTGGGCCCTCGAACGGGCAGCCCGGTCCCACGGTCACCGTGACCGTCACGCAGACCATCTGGTGCGATCGGTATCCGGACTGCCGCCCTGTCGAGGGCAAGTGATCCGAACCCTGTCCGCACGGCGGCCTCCCTGCATAGGGTGATCGGGTGACACAGTTCGCATCGTCTGCTTACCTCCGCTTCCCGCACGTGCACGGTGACCTGGTCGCCTTCACCGCCGAGGACGACGTGTGGCTCGCTCCTCTCGACGGCGGACGGGCCTGGCGGGTCAGCGCCGAGAACGTGCCGGTGACCCTGCCCCGTATCTCGCCGGACGGCACCACGGTCGCCTGGACCTCCACCCGCGACGGGGCCCCCGAGGTGCACATCGCCCCGGTCGACGGCGGCCCCGCCAAGCGCCTGACGTACTGGGGCAGTCTGAAGACACAGGTGCGCGGCTGGACCCCGGACGGCGAGGTGCTCGCGATCACCTCCCATGCGCGGGCGAGCCTGCGACGCACCTGGGCGCATGCCGTCCCGCTCGACGGCGGCCCTGCCGCCACCCTGCCGTACGGGCCGGTCGGTGACGTCGCCTACGGGCCGAGTGTCGTCCTGCTGTCCGCGCCGATGGGGCGCGAGGCCGCCTGGTGGAAGCGGTACCGGGGCGGTACGGCGGGCAAGTTGTGGATCGACCGGGACGGCGACGGCGAGTTCGTCCGGCTGCACGAGGAACTCGACGGGAACATCGAGTACCCGCTGTGGGTGGGGGAGCGGATGGCCTTCCTCTCCGATCACGAGGGCACCGGCGCGCTGTACTCCTCCCTCGCCGACGGCTCCGACCTGCGCCGGCACACCCCACTCGGGGGCTTCTACGCCCGGCACGCGGCGACCGACGGCACCCGTGTCGTCTACTCCAGTGCCGGTGAGCTGTGGGTGCTGGACGACCTGGACGGGGCCGAGCCGCGGCGGCTGGACGTGCGGCTCGGCGGACAGCGCGTCGACCTCCAGCCGTTCCCCGTGAACGCCTCCCGGTGGTTCGGGTCCGCGTCCCCGGACCACACCGCACGCGGCAGCGCCGTGTCCGTACGCGGTTCCGTCCACTGGGTCACCCACCGCTCCGGCCCGGCCCGCGCCCTGGCCGCGACGCCCGGTGTCCGGGCCCGGCTGCCGCGGACGTTCCGCACGGACGGCGAGGAGTGGGTGGTGTGGGTGACGGACGCCGAGGGCGACGACGCCCTGGAGTTCGCGCCGGCCACCGGCCTCGCCCCGGGAGCGACACCGCGCCGGCTCGCCGCCGGGCAGCTCGGCAGGGTGCTGGAGCTCGCCATGGCACCGGACGGCAGCCGCGCGGCCGTGGCCTCCCACGACGGGCGCCTGCTGCTCGTCGAGAGGGAGACGGGCGAGGTGCGGGAGGTGGACCGGAGCGAGGACGGTGACGTGTCCGGGCTCGTCTTCTCCCCCGACTCGGCCTGGCTCGCCTGGTCCCACCCCGGCCCGCGTCCCCTGGCGCAGCTGAAGCTCGCCAACACCACCGACCTGTCGGTCACCGAGGCGACCCCGCTGCGCTTCCAGGACTACGCGCCGGCGTTCACGGTGGACGGCAAGCACCTCGCGTTCCTGTCGACCCGCTCCTTCGACCCGGTCTACGACGAGCACGTCTTCGACCTGGCCTTCGTGGAGGGCGCCCGGCCGCATCTGATCACCCTCGCGGCCACCACGCCGTCCCCGTTCGGGCCGCAGCGGCACGGCCGGTCCTTCGAGACGCCCGACCGGGAGGAGACCCCCGACAGCGAGGGCACCCCCACCACCCGCATCGACCTCGAGGGCCTCGCGGACCGCATCGTGCCCTTCCCGGTCGAGGCCGCCCGCTACTCCAACCTGCGCGCCGCCAAGGACGGCGTCCTGTGGCTGCGCCACCCGGTCGCCGGTGTGCTCGGCGCGTCCCGGGCCACCCCGGACGACCCCGAGCCCAAGGCCGAGCTGGAGCGGTACGACCTCGCCCAGCAGCGCGTGGAGCACCTCGCCGTCGACGCCGACCACTTCGAGGTCAGCGGCGACGGCAAGCGGGTGCTGCTGTGGACCGACGGGCGGCTGAAGGTCGTCCCCAGCGACCGGCGTGCCTCCGGCGACGACGACAGCGACACCAACATCACCGTCGACCTGGGCCGCGTACGCCAGTTCGTCGACCCGGCCGCCGAGTGGCGGCAGATGTTCGACGAGAACGGCCGCATCATGCGCGACCACTTCTGGCGGCCGGACATGAGCGGCGTCGACTGGGCCGGTGTCCTCGACCGCTACCGCCCGGTCGTGGACCGGCTCGCCACCCACGACGACCTGGTCGACCTGCTGTGGGAGGTGCAGGGCGAACTCGGCACCTCGCACGCCTACGTCACCCCGCGCGGCGGCTTCGGCGGCGGTCCCCGCCAGGGCCTGCTCGGCGCCGACATCTCCCGCCACGAGGACGGCAGTTGGCGCGTCGACCGCATCCTGCCCTCCGAGACCTCCGACCCGGACGCCCGCAGCCCGCTGGCCGCACCCGGCGTCGCCGTGCGCCCCGGGGACGCGATCCTCGCGGTCGCCGGACAGCCGGTCGACCCGGTGACCGGCCCCGGCCCGCTGCTGATCGGCACCGCGGGCAAGCCGGTGGAGCTGACCATCTCCCCGTCCGGCGGCGGCGACCCGCGGCACGCCGTCGTCGTCCCGGTGGCGGACGAGGAGCCGCTGCGCTACCACGCGTGGGTCGCCGACCGGCGCGCCTACGTCCACGAGAAGTCGGGCGGCCGGCTCGGATACCTCCACGTCCCGGACATGCAGGCGCCCGGCTGGGCCCAGATCCACCGCGACCTGCGCGTCGAGGTCGCCCGCGAGGGCCTGGTCGTCGACGTCCGCGAGAACCGCGGCGGCCACACCTCCCAGCTGGTCATCGAGAAACTCGCCCGCCGCATCGTCGGCTGGGCCGTCCCGCGCGGCATGCGCCCCTACAGCTACCCCGAGGACGCCCCGCGCGGCCCCGTCGTAGCCGTCGCCAACGAGTTCTCCGGCTCCGACGGCGACATCGTCAACGCCGCGATCAAGGCCCTGGGCCTCGGTCCGGTGGTCGGCACCCGCACGTGGGGCGGCGTCATCGGCATCGACAGCCGCTACCGCCTGGTCGACGGCACCCTGGTCACCCAACCCAAGTACGCCTTCTGGCTGGAGGGCTACGAGTGGGGGGTGGAGAACCACGGCGTCGATCCGGACGTGGAGGTGGTGCAGCGCCCCCAGGACTACGCGGCGGGCCGAGACACCCAACTGGACGAGGCGATCCGACTCGCTTTGGAGGCTCTGGAGACCAGTCCCGCAAAAACGCCCCCGACTGTGCCGACCTCTTAGGGGCGCGGGGAACTGCGCGACCAGCCACAACGCACCCGCACACGACGACGATACGATGCCCGAGTCGGACCCCCATTCGGCCAACCCCCGGAGGAAACATGGCAGGGGAGCCCCAGGAAGACTGCCTGTTCTGCAAGATCGTCGCCGGCACCATCCCGGCGACGATCGTCCGCCAGACGGAAACGACCGTCGCGTTCCGCGACATCAACCCCCAGGCCCCCACCCACGTCCTGATCATCCCGAAGGCGCACTACGAGAACGCCGCCGCCCTCGCCGCCGCCGACCCCGCCCTCACCGCGGACGTGCTCCGCGAGGCCCAGGCCGTCGCCGACGAGGAGAAGCTGGACAGCTACCGCCTCGTCTTCAACACCGGCAGCGGCGCCGGCCAGACGGTCTGGCACGTGCACGGCCACGTGCTCGGCGGCCGCGGCCTGGAATGGCCTCCGGGGTAATCCGCCTTGTCCGTACGCGAACTCGTGGTGCTCGGCACCGCCAGCCAGGTCCCGACCCGCCACCGCAACCACAACGGCTACCTGCTCCGCTGGGACGGCGAGGGCATCCTGTTCGACCCCGGCGAGGGCACGCAGCGCCAGATGGTGCGTGCCGGAGTCGCCGCGCACGACCTGAACCGGATCTGCGTCACGCACTTCCACGGCGACCACGCACTCGGTCTGCCCGGGGTCATCCAGCGCATCAACCTCGACCAGGTGCCGCACGAGATCACCGCCCACTACCCGAAGTCCGGGCAGCGCTTCTACGAGCGGCTCCAGTACGCCACGCCCTACCGCGCGACCGTCTTCCTCACCGAGGCCCCGGCCGACGGGGACGGCGTGCTCGCGGTCACGCCGTCGTACACGCTGGACGCCCACAGGCTGTCGCACTCCATCGAGTCGTACGGCTACCGGATCGTCGAGCACGACGGCCGCCGCATGCTGCCCGAGCGGCTCGCCGCGCACGGCATCAAGGGGCCGGACGTCGGCCGGCTACAGCGCGAGGGCTCGCTCGGCGGGGTCTCGCTCGACGACGTCAGCGAGGTGCGGCGCGGGCAGCGGTTCGCGTTCGTCATGGACACCCGGCTGTGCGACGGGGTGTACGCGCTCGCCGAGGGCTGCGACATGCTCGTCATCGAGTCGACCTTCCTCGACGAGGACGAGGAACTGGCCGTGGAGCACGGCCACCTGACGGCTGGTCAGGCGGCGCGGGTGGCCCGGGACGGCGGTGTGCGGCACCTCGTGCTGACCCACTTCAGCCAGCGCTACACCGACCCGGACGAGTTCGAGCGGCAGGCACGGGCGGCGGGGTACGAGGGTGAGCTGACCGTGGCGCACGATCTGCTGAGGGTGCCGGTTCCGAAGCGTCGGTGAAACGCCCGTACGATGAATTGATGTCCCTCCCCAAAGCCGAACTGCACCTTCATATCGAAGGCACCCTGGAACCTGAACTCGCCTTCGAGCTCGCCGCGCGCAACGCCGTCACACTGCCGTACGCGGACACGGACGCGCTGCGCGAGGCGTACCGGTTCGAGGACCTTCAGTCGTTCCTGAACCTTTACTACGAGCTCATGGCCGTCCTGCGCACCGAGCGGGACTTCGAGGACCTCGCGAACGCCTATCTCGAACGCGCCGCCGCCCAGGGCGTGCGGCACGCGGAGATCTTCTTCGACCCGCAGGCCCACACCGCCCGCGGGCTGGAGCTCGGCACGGTCGTCGAGGGGCTGTGGCGGGCGCTAGGCGACAGCGAGTCGAAGCACGGCGTCTCGACCCGGCTGATCATGTGCTTCCTGCGCGACGAGTCCGCCGAGTCGGCCCTGGCGACCCTGGAGGCGGCCAAGCCGTACCTGGACCGGATCACCGGCGTCGGCCTCGACTCGGCCGAGGTCGGGCATCCGCCGGCCAAGTTCCGCGAGGTGTACGAGGCCGCCGCCGCGCTCGGGCTGCGGCGGGTCGCGCACGCCGGTGAGGAGGGGCCGCCGGAGTACATCACCGAGGCCCTGGACGTCCTCGGCGTCGAGCGGGTCGACCACGGTCTGCGCTGCGTGGAGGACCCGGCGCTGGTGGAGCGCCTGGTGCGGGAGCGGGTGCCGCTGACGCTGTGTCCCCTGTCGAACGTCCGGCTGCGCACCGTCGACACCCTCGCCGACCACCCCCTGCCCGCCATGCTGGACGCCGGCCTCATGTGCACGGTGCACTCGGACGATCCGGCGTACTTCGGCGGGTACGCCGGTGACAACTTCGACGCCGTGCGCGACACCCTCGGCCTGAGCGAGGAGCGGCTGCGCGAGCTCGCCCGCAACTCCTTCCTCGCCTCGTTCCTTCAGGACGACGAGGAGTTGCGGGCGCGGTATCTGGCCGAGGTGGAGGCCTACGAGTTTCGCTGAGGAACCGACGGCCTCAGGGGTCCTTTCACAGGACCTCCGACCCGGCCTTGCCGTAGGCGCGCTGGGCCGGGACGGCCGGGGTGTCCACGGGGATCTCCACCACCGGCTGTTCCGGAGCGCCGATCTCGGGGACCGCGCCGGTGGGGGTGCCCGTGGTGGCGGCGACCAGGGCGGCCGGGTGGCCGCCGCGGCGGCGGATCGCCCCGGCGAGCAGCGGGCGCCCGCCGGTGTGCAGGGCGACGGCGGTCATCGGCAGCGCGATCACCAGCAGGCCGGCGGCCAGGATCGCGCCCATGACCGGGAACCCGGCCTGCGCCGACAGCACGCTGCCGGCCAGCGGCCCGGCGGCCGTGCCCAGCGAGGACGCCGAGCCGACGAGCACCGCCCAGCGGCCGCGCGGGTCGAGCGATGCGGCGAGCCCGATCAGGTACGACAGCACCACCGGATACAGGGTGTTCCAGGCGATCTCGCCGGTCGCGAAGCTCGTCAGGTCGGTCGCGGAGGCGCTGAGCACGATGCAGCCGGCGATCAGGACCGTGCCCGCACCGATCGGCACCGCGCGTCCCAGCCGCGCCCCGAGCGCCCCCGCCGCGAGGACGCCGGTCAGTCCGGCGCCCAGCGCCACGGCGAAGACCGCTCCGACGGTGGCCTCGCCGAGGTGGGCCTGGGTCAGGCCGATCTGTCCGCTCACGCCCCACAGGGAGTTCTGGGCGAGCGACCAGCACAGCATGGCGGCGGCCAGCACCAGGCCCGAACGGGCGTGTGGCAGCCGGGCCTTGTGGTGCCGCGTGGGCGCGGCGGGCGTACCGGCGTGCAGGCGGCCGGTCAGCGGCCACACGGCCAGGGCCGTGAGGGCGATCGCGGCCAGGGGCAGTCCGTGCCCCGGGCCGAGGTGCGGGACCGTCAGATACACCGCGCCGGCGAGGGCGGAGACGGTGAGCAGACCGGCCGTGGAGGCCCGGTGCGGATCCTGCTGGGCGGCGATGAGGGTGGCGGCGACGGTGGTGGCCGTGCCGGATCCGAATCCGCCGACGACCGCGCCGACGACTACGGCCGGGACGGCGGTGGTCAGCGCGGCACCGCCGTAGCCGAGCAGGGCCAGTGCGAGCCCGAGCCGGGCGAGGGCACGGGCCCCGATCCGCTCGACCCGTGAGGCCAGGGCGAATCCGGCGGTCGCCGAACTCAGCAGCAGCGCACTGCCGACGGCGCCGGCCTGGGTGGCGGAGAGCGGTAGGCCCGAGTCGAGCCTGCCGACGGTGGTCGGCAGCAGGTACGGGGCGAGGTACCCGGCCGTGAAGAGGGCGACGAGGGGCCAGGGGGTGGTGCGGGGGGCGAACACGGGCGTTCCCAGGGCATGCGAAAGGAGCGGTGGAGGAGGGGGGTTGGGCGACGACCGTCGACGGACAGGAACGCGCGGGCAATTTGTATCAAGCAAGTAGTCGTACGAGTTAGCCCGGAGGGTGTGATGTGGCGCACGTTGCGTTTGGTGCGATGAAGTCCGGGTAAACGAAGGTCTTTCGCGAGGCGTCGCAGGCCCCTTCAGCAGGCGTTTGCCGCTACCGCCAGTGCACTGACCCGGTGCCTCCGGGAACCGCCGCCTCGGCCTTCGCCCGGATCTCCCGCATCACGGCGACGATGCGCTCCTCGTGCTCCGGCGTGAGCCGGGCCACCGGCACCGAGCAGCTGATCGCGTCCAGCGCGGGGGTGTCGTAGCGCAGCGCGAAGCCGAAGCCGACGATGCCGGTCACTCCCTCCTCGCGATCCGCGGACCAGCCGCGGGCCCGGACCTGGGCGAGGTCGGCCACCAGGGACTCCCGGCTGGTGTGCGTGTTCGGGGTCAGCGCCTCGTACGGCCCCTCGGGCAGTTCCGCGTCCGGGCGCTCCGCCAGCAGCGCCTTGCCCAGGGCCCCGGCGTGCGCGGGCAGGCGCCGCCCCACCCGGCTGATCGTGCGCAGGTACTCGTGCGACTCCCGCGTCGCCAGATACGCCACGTCCCGGCCGTCCAGGCGCCCCATGTGGATCGTCTCGCCGAGCGCCTCGGACGCCTCGTCGAGATACGGCCGTACGGCCCGGACCCGCGGGTCGGAGTCCAGGTAGCTGGTGCCGGTGAGCAGGGCGTGGATGCCGATGCCGTACAGGGAGCCGGTGACGTCGGTGCGGACCCAGCCGCGCGAGATCAGGGTCTGGAGCAGCGCGTACATCGAGCTGCGGGGCACGCCGAGTTCGTCGGCCAGCTCCTGGAGCCGTGCCGGGCGGTCGCCGCGCGCCGCGAGGAGTTCCAGCAGCTCGACCGTGCGGGCCGCGGACTTCACCTCGCGGACGCCCCCTGTGTCTGGCATGCGCCGATGGTAATCGGGCCGGCCCGCGCAGTTGACGTTCACGCATCCACCCCGCATTCTCATACATAGATGACGTCTACATGAGGAGATGGCCGAGGAGATGGCCCAGGAGACGAGTGAGGAGACGGCCCTGAGCGCCGGACCGGGTGCCGTCGCGCACCGGCTGCGGGACGGCATGGCCGGTGGCGTGCTGTCGTTCCCGCTGACCAGCTTCCGCGACGACGGCAGCCTCGACCCGGAGGGCTTTCGCGCCTACGTCGCGGGCCGGCTCGCCGCCTCGCCCGGCGCCGTCTTCCCCGCCTGCGGCACCGGCGAGTTCTTCTCGCTCGACGAGGACGAGTACCGGCAGGTCGTCGCCATCACGGTCGAGGAGGCGGCGGGCCGCGTACCCGTCGTCGCGGGCGTCGGCTACGGCTGGGCGCAGGCCGTCCGGTTCGCGCGCATCGCCGAGGACGCCGGGGCCGACGCGCTGCTCGTGCTGCCGCACTACCTCGTCGCCGCCCCGCAAGACGGCCTGGTCGCCCAGCTGGAACAGATCGCCGCCCGCACCCGGCTGCCCCTGATCGCCTACCAGCGTGGCCAGGTCGCGTTCACCGCCGCATCGCTCAGGCGCATCGCGGCCCTGCCGGGCGTCATCGGCCTCAAGGACGGCCACAGCGACCTGGACCGGCTCCAGCGCCTCACCCTCGCGGCGCCCGAGGGATTCCTGTTCTTCAACGGCGCCGCCACCGCCGAGATGCAGGCCCGTGCCTACGCCACCGTCGGCGTCCCCGCCTACTCCTCCGCCGTCCACGCCTTCGCCCCCGAGATCGCCGACGCCTTCTTCGCCGCCCTGCGCGACGGCGACCACGGCACCGTCGACAAGCTGCTGCGCGGCTTCTACGTCCCGCTCGTCGAACTGCGCGACCGCGTCCCCGGGTACGCCGTGTCGCTGGTGAAGGCGGCGGCCCGGCTGCGCGGCCATTCCGTGGGCCCCGTCCGCGCCCCGCTCACCGACCCCTCGCCCGCCGACCTGGCCGCCCTCACCGCCCTGCTCACCGCGGGACTCGACCTCGTGGGAGCCGCTCTGTGAACCTCGCCATCACCGACGTACGGCTGACGCCGATCCTGGTCGCGGACCCGCCGCTGCTGAACACGCAGGGCGTGCACCAGCCGTACACGCCCCGGCTGATCGTCGAGGTCGTCACGGCGGACGGGGTCACGGGCGTGGGGGAGACCTACGGCGACACCAAGTACCTGGAGCTGGCCCGGCCCTTCGCCGAGCGGCTCAAGGGACGCCAGGTCAGCGACCTCAACGGGCTGTTCACGGTCGCGGACCAGGTCGCGGTGGACGCCTCCCGGGTCGTCGACGCCGTCGACGTCGGCGGGCTGCGCGGCGTCCAGACCGCCGACAAGCTGCGGCTGTCCGTCGTCTCCGCCTTCGAGGTCGCCTGCCTCGACGCCCTCGGCAAGGCCCTCGGGCTGCCCGTGCACGCGCTGCTCGGCGGCAAGGTGCGCGACGCCGTCGAGTACAGCGCGTACCTGTTCTACAAGTGGGCCGGCCACCCGGAGGGCGTCGCCTGCGAGAAGGACGACTGGGGGGCCGCCGTCGACCCGGCCGGGGTGGTGGAACAGGCCCGCCGGTTCACCGAGCGGTACGGCTTCAATTCCTTCAAGCTCAAGGGCGGCGTCTTCCCGCCCGACGAGGAGATCGCGGCCGTCCGGGCGCTCGCCGAGGCGTTCCCCGGGCACCCGCTGCGGCTCGACCCCAACGGCGCCTGGTCCCTGGAGACCTCGCTGCGGGTGGCGCGGGAACTCGGGGACGTCCTGGAGTACCTGGAGGACCCGACCCTCGGCACCCCCGCCATGGCCGAGGTCGCCGAGCGGACGGGGGTGCCGCTCGCCACCAACATGTGCGTGACGACCTTCGCCGAGATCAAGGAAGCGTTCACCACGGGCGCCGTCGGCGCCGTCCAGGTGGTGCTCTCCGACCACCACTACTGGGGCGGACTGCGCAACACCCAGCAGCTCGCGGCCGTCTGCCGCACCTTCGGCGTCGGCGTGTCGATGCACTCCAACACCCACCTGGGCATCTCGCTCGCCGCGATGACCCATGTGGCGGCCACCGTCCCGAACCTCCACCACGCCTGCGACTCCCACTACCCGTGGCAGTCGGAGGACGTGCTCACCGAGCGGCTCACCTTCGAGGGCGGCAGGATCGCCGTGTCCGACGCGCCCGGGCTCGGCGTGCAGCTCGACCGTGAGCGGCTGGCCGTACTGCACCGGCGGTGGCTGGATGACGACGGTACGCTGCGCGACCGCGACGACGCGGCGGCCATGCGGGTCGCCGACCCGGAGTGGGTGACGCCCTCGATGCCCCGCTGGTAGCGCCGGCTCCCCGGTCGCCCACTGGTCGCCCAGGGGCGCGCGAGGGCCGGTGCGAGCTCACGGAACGGGTGGGTCCTGCGTGATCGGCGTCACGTTGTCGGTGGTGTGGTGCACACTGGCCTGAACCGCACCACGTCAGGGAGCGCATCGTGATCGCGTCCACCGCCCCGGCCGGAAAGGGCCCGGCCGGAAAGGGATCGCACCGCCAGAGTCAGGTCGATCCGCTCGCCCCGCTGCGCGCGCCGGACGACCCGCCCTGGGACGTCTATCTCACCGGCACCGTCTTCCTCGACATCATCTTCACCGGGCTCGACTCCGCCCCGGTGCGCGGGACCGAGTCCTGGGCACGCGGGATGGGGTCGAGCCCCGGCGGCGCCGCCAACATGGCCACCGCCCTGGCCCGCCTCGGCCTGCGCACGTCCCTCGCGGCGGCCTTCGGCGACGACCACTACGGCGACTACTGCTGGGACGCCCTGGAGCACGGCGAGGGCATCGACCTCTCCGCGTCGCGCACGGTGCCCGGCTGGCACTCCCCGGTGACGGTCTCCATGGCTTACGAGGGGGAGCGCACGATGGTCTCGCACGGCCATGAGCCGCCCCCGGAGGAGCCCGCCCCCGAGTGCCCGCCGCGCGCGCGTGCCGCCGTCGCCTCCCTCGCCCCCGGCGTCAGCGCGCCCTGGATCGCCCAGGCCGCGAGCAAGGGCACCCGGGTCTTCGGCGACGTCGGCTGGGACGACACCGGCGCGTGGGACCTGGCGGCGCTGCCCGACCTGCGGCACTGCGAGGCGTTCCTGCCGAACGCGGAGGAGGCCATGCGGTACACGGGCGCGGACTGCCCCAGGGCGGCGGCGCACGCGCTGACCGACCACGTGCCGCTCGCGGTCGTCACGCTCGGGGCGGACGGGGCGTACGCGGTGGACCGGCGTACGGGGGAGACGGCGGAGGTTCCGGCGATCGAGGTCGAGGCGCTCGATCCGACCGGGGCGGGGGACGTGTTCGTCGCCGGGTTCGTGACCGGGACCCTGGCGGACTGGCCGCTGGCGGACCGGCTGGCCTTCGCCGGGCTGACGGCGGCGCTGTCGGTGCAGGAGTTCGGGGGGTCGTTGTCGGCGCCGGGGTGGTCGGAGATCGCGGCGTGGTGGCGGAGGGTGCAGTCGGTCGAGGGGCAGGATCCGGAGGCCCTGCAGCGGTACGGGTTCCTTGCAGGGCTGGTGTCGGAGGAGTTGATGAGGCCCTGGCCGCTGCGGCGGGCCGTACCTACGATCGGCTTCCGGCGCTCGGCGTGACCTCCTGGCCTCCCAGGGGGCTCCGCTCCCTGGACCCCCGGCCTGTGCCCACCCGCCACCGAATCACCCCGTCAAGAGCCGCCGTCGCCCCCGAAGCGGTCAGCCGGGTGGCACGGCCGCCCCGAATCACTCGGCCGCCAGGCACCGCCGCCCCGGATCAACCGGTCAAGAGCCGCCGTCATCCCCGAAGCGGTCGGTTGCCACGGCCTGTCGCCCCCGTTTCCAACCCCGCCCCCAAAACCCCTACGGCGTTGTCAGTCCCCCGTCGTACCCTGGGAATCGCGAGGCCGCCCTCAGCTACGCGGCCGTGAAGAGGAGGAACCGCAGGCCTTCAGCGCCGGCCCATGACTCAGACACCCACAGCTCACACCCCCGCGCAGGAGCAGGCGAGAGCGCAGTTCACCGTCCCCGCCCAGCACCCCATGGTGACCGTGCTGGGTTCCGGCGACTCCCTCCTGCGCGTGATCGAGAAGGCCTTCCCGGCGGCCGACATCCACGTCCGGGGCAACGAGATCAGCGCGGTCGGCGACCCCGTGGACGTCGCCCTCATCGCCCGCGTGTTCGACGAGATGATGCTGGTGCTCCGCACCGGACAGCCGATGACGGAGGACGCAGTGGAACGCTCGATCGCCATGCTCAAGGCGAGCGAGAACGGGGAGAGCGACGGCCAGGAGACCCCGGCCCAGGTGCTCACGCAGAACATCCTGTCCTCGCGAGGCCGCACGATCCGCCCCAAGACGCTCAACCAGAAGCGCTACGTGGACGCGATCGACAAGCACACGATCGTCTTCGGCATCGGCCCCGCCGGCACCGGCAAGACCTACCTGGCGATGGCCAAGGCGGTGCAGGCCCTGCAGTCCAAGCAGGTCAACCGCATCATCCTGACCCGCCCGGCGGTCGAGGCCGGAGAGCGGCTCGGATTCCTCCCGGGCACGCTCTACGAGAAGATCGACCCGTACCTGCGCCCGCTCTACGACGCGCTGCACGACATGCTCGACCCGGACTCCATCCCCCGGCTGATGGCGGCGGGCACGATCGAGGTCGCGCCGCTCGCCTACATGCGCGGCCGCACGCTCAACGACGCCTTCATCATCCTGGACGAGGCCCAGAACACGAGCCCCGAGCAGATGAAGATGTTCCTCACCCGCCTCGGCTTCGACTCGAAGATCGTGATCACGGGTGACGTGACGCAGGTCGACCTCCCGGACGGGACGAAGAGCGGTCTGCGCCAGGTGCAGGACATCCTGGACGGCGTCGATGACGTCCACTTCTCCCGGCTGTCGTCCCACGATGTCGTCCGGCACAAGCTCGTGGGCCGTATCGTCGATGCGTACGAGCAGTACGACACCAAGCACGGCACCCAGAACGGCGCGCACAAGAGCCGCGGCAAGGCCGGGCACAAGGGGAAGTAGACACACACAGCACCATGTCGATCGACGTCAACAACGAGTCCGGCACCGAGGTCGACGAGCAGGCGATCCTCGACATCGCCCGTTACGCGCTCGCGCGGATGCGCATCCACCCGCTCTCCGAGCTCTCGGTGATCGTCGTGGACGCCGACGCCATGGAGCAGCTCCACATCCAGTGGATGGACCTGCCGGGCCCCACGGATGTCATGTCCTTCCCGATGGACGAGCTGCGCCCGCCGTCCAAGGACGACGACGAGCCGCCGCAGGGGCTGCTCGGCGACATCGTGCTGTGCCCCGAGGTCGCCGAGAAGCAGGGCAAGGAAGCGGACACGCAGCACTCCATGGACGAGGAGCTCCAGCTCCTCACCGTCCACGGCGTGCTGCACCTGCTCGGCTACGACCACGAGGAGCCGGACGAGAAGGCCGAGATGTTCGGCCTCCAGGCGGCCATCGTGGACGGCTGGCGCGCGGAGCGGGGCCTGACCGGCCCGTCCCCGGCGCCGACGGTCTCCTGAGCCGCCGATGAGTCCCCAACTCGCCCTGGGCGCGGTCGCCCTGGTCGTCGTGGCCTGGCTCGCCGCCTGCGCGGAGGCGGGCCTCGCGCGCGTCTCCAGCTTCCGCGCGGAGGAGGCCGTGCGCTCCGGCCGCCGCGGCAGCGCCAAGCTGTCCCAGGTCGCCGCCGACCCGACCCGCTACCTGAACGTGGCGCTGCTGGTCCGCGTCGCCTGCGAGATGGCCGCCGCCGCGCTGATCACCTACGGCTGCCTGAAGGAGTTCGACGGCACGACCGAGGCCCTCCTGATCGCCATCGCGGTCATGGTCCTCGTGTCGTACGTCGCCGTCGGCGTCTCCCCGCGCACCATCGGCCGCCAGCACCCGCTGAACACGGCGACGCTCTCGGCGTACGTCCTGGTGCCGCTGGCCCGGATCATGGGCCCGATCCCGTCGCTGCTCATCCTCATCGGCAACGCGCTCACCCCCGGCAAGGGCTTCCGCCGGGGGCCCTTCGCCTCCGAGGCGGAGCTGCGCGCGCTGGTCGACCTCGCCGAGAAGGAATCGCTCATCGAGGACGAGGAGCGCCGCATGGTGCACTCGGTCTTCGAGCTGGGCGACACCCTCGTCCGGGAGGTCATGGTCCCGCGCACGGACCTGGTGGTCATCGAACGCTTCAAGACCATCCGCCAGGCCCTCACCCTCGCCCTGCGCTCCGGCTTCTCGCGGATCCCGGTGACCGGCGAGAGCGAGGACGACATCGTCGGGATCGTGTATCTGAAGGACCTGGTCCGCAAGACGCACATCAGCCGCGAGGCCGAGTCCGAGCAGGTGTCCACGGCGATGCGCCCGGCGTTCTTCGTGCCCGACACCAAGAACGCGGGCGACCTGCTGCGCGAGATGCAGAAGGAGCGCAACCACGTCGCCGTCGCCGTCGACGAGTACGGCGGCACCGCCGGCATCGTCACCATCGAGGACATCCTCGAGGAGATCGTCGGCGAGATCACCGACGAGTACGACCGCGAACTGCCGCCGGTGGAGGACCTCGGCAAGGACCGCTACCGGGTCACTGCCCGCCTGGACATCGGCGACCTGGGCGAGCTGTACGGCCTGGAGGCGTTCGACGACGAGGACGTCGAGACGGTCGGCGGTCTGCTGGCGAAGGCGCTGGGCCGGGTTCCCATCGCCGGTGCGTCGTCCGTCGTCGGTCTCCCGGACGGCAGGGAACTGCGCCTGACCGCTGAGGCCGCGGCCGGCCGCCGGAACAAGATCGTGACCGTGCTGGTGGAGCCGGTGGATCCGGCGGATCCCCCCGAGGAGGAGAAGCCGGAATGACTCCGCAGGAACTGCGCGCGTTCTGCCTGTCGTTCAACGCGGCGGTCGAGGACTTCCCGTTCAGCCCGGAGATCTCGGTCTTCAAGGTCCAGGGCAAGCTCTTCGCCCTGTCGCACCTCGACGCGCGTCCCCTGAAGGTCAACCTCAAGTGCGACCCGGACGACGCGATCCGGCTGCGCCGCGAGCACGAGGGCCTGATCGTCCCCGGCTGGCACATGAACAAGCGGCACTGGAACACGGTCACGGCCGACGGGGGACTCCCGGACCGGCTGGTCCGGGAGCTCGTCGAGGACTCCTACGACCTCGTCGTCGCGGGCCTGCCGCGAGCGGACCGCCTCCGCCTCGACCGGTCCTGACGCTTACGTATGCTCGGATCATGACCGACAGCAGCGCGCTCGACCCCGAGGACCGCAAGATCGTCACCCTGGCCCGTTCCGCACGGGCCCGCAACGGCGTGCCCGAGGGGGCGGCCGTACGGGACGAGACCGGACGTACGTATGTCGCGGGGACCGTGGCCCTCGACTCCCTGAGGCTCAGTGCCCTCCAGACGGCGGTGGCGATGGCGGTGGCCTCGGGCGCGACGTCGCTGGAGGCGGCGGCGGTCGTGACGGAGGCGGAGACGGCGTCCGCCGAGGACCGGGCGGCGGTACGGGATCTCGGTGGGGCGGGGACGCCGGTACTGATCGCCGGGCCCGACGGGACGGTCCGTGCCACGGTGACCGCCGGCTGACGTGCTGGCCGAACTTCGCTGTAACCGGCGGTAATTAGGCGAGATTTCAACCTTGCCGCCGTCTGCCCCAGCCGCATCAATGGAACCGTCAGTTCCGACGGACCGTCAGGTTCGGCTCTCGGCAGTGTGTCCGCATCCACGTGCCGAGCGGTCCCCCCACACGGAAAGGGAACCGTAATCCCATGAGATGCAAGCGAATCGGAGCGGGCGCGGCCCTGGCGGCCGGTGCCCTCGCGGTCACCGGGCTCGCCTTCGCCCCCGCCGCACTCGCCGTCACCCCTCAGACGGCGACGATCAGCGCCGACTGCGGCACCTTCGGCAGTGGCGAGGCCACGCTCACGGCCACGCAGGACGGCACCGCCGCCACCGTCACCGTCAAGTCGTCCGCGATCACCGCGCCGATCGGCCTCGGCGAGGACTCGATCGCGTCCACCCTCACCCTGGTGAAGACCGGCGGCGGCACCGTCGACTTCACCGGCACGGAGAACCCGGCGATGGCCGCCGGCGCCCCCGTCGAGGTCGGCCCCCTCAGCGGCACCGTGGCTTCCGGCGACAGCCTGGAGGCCTTCGGCGGCTCGCTGAAGATGACCGTCTTCGGCATCACCATCACCTGCACGGCGACCGGGCCGCAGTCGCCGGGCCCGTTCGTGTTCGACTGATCCCGGCCGGGCCGGGCGCGACCTACAGCGCGTCCGGCCCGCGCTCGCCCGTCCGCACCCGCACGACCGTGTCCACGGGCAGCGCCCACACCTTGCCGTCGCCGATCTTGCCGGTGTGCGCGGCCTTCACGACCGCGTCGATGACGGCCTCGGCGTCCGCGTCCTCGACGACGACCTCGATCCGGACCTTCGGCACCAGGTCGACCTGGTACTCGGCGCCGCGGTACACCTCGGTGTGGCCGCGCTGCCGTCCGTAGCCGCTGGCCTCGCTCACGGTCAGGCCCTGCACGCCGAGTTCCTGCAAGGCGTTCTTGATCTCGTCGAGGCGGTACGGCTTGACGATCGCGGTGATGAGCTTCATGCCTGGGGGGTGACCTTCTGGGCGGAGGAGACGACGGAGGAGGAGACCGGGGCGCCGTGGCCCAGGACCCCGTGATCGTAGGCCGTCTCGGCGTGCACCGTAAGGTCCAGGCCCGTCTGCTCCTGCTCCTCGCTCGCGCGGAAGCCCATCGTGGCGTCGATCAGCTTGCCGATCCCGTACGTCACACCGAACGCGTACACCGCCACCACGACCACGGCCAGCAGCTGCTTGCCGAGCTGGCCGAGGCCGCCGCCGTAGAGGAGGCCCTCGGCGCCGCCCGTCATCGACTCCACGGCGAAGACGCCGATGAGGAGCGTGCCGATGACACCGCCGACCAGGTGGACGCCGACGACGTCGAGGGAGTCGTCGTAGTTCAGCTTGAACTTCCAGCTCACGGCGTAACTGCAGACGGCACCGGCGGTGAGGCCGACGACCAGGGCGCCGAGCAGGGACACCGAACCGCAGGACGGGGTGATGGCGACCAGGCCCGCGACCGCGCCGGACGCGGCGCCCAGGGTGGTGGGGTGGCCGTCGCGCTTCTGCTCGACGAAGAGCCAGCCGAGCAGGCCGGTGCAGCCCGCGGCGAGGGTGTTGAGGAACGCGGCGGCCGCGAGGCCGTTGGCGCCGAGGGCCGAGCCGGCGTTGAAGCCGAACCAGCCGAACCAGAGCAGACCGGCGCCCAGCATCACCATGGGCAGGTTGTGCGGGCGCATGGCGTCCTTCTTGAAGCCCAGTCGCGGGCCCAGGACCAGGCACAACGCGAGCCCCGAGGCACCGGAGACGATCTCCACGGGCAGTCCGCCGGCGAAGTCGAGGGCACCGAGCCGGTCGAGGATCCAGCCGCCCGGGCCCCAGACCCAGTGCGCGACCGGAACGTATACGAGCAGCGCCCACACCGGCACGAAGACCAGCCACGCCCCGAACTTCGCCCGGTCGGCGACCGCGCCGCTGACCAGGGCGGCGGTGATGATCGCGAAGGTGAGCTGGAAGGTGGCGAACAGGAGGGTGGGGACCGTGCCC
This sequence comes from Streptomyces sp. SID5464, assembly GCF_009862985.1. Classification (NCBI taxonomy): domain Bacteria; kingdom Bacillati; phylum Actinomycetota; class Actinomycetes; order Kitasatosporales; family Streptomycetaceae; genus Streptomyces; species Streptomyces sp. SID5464. Next base: position 132,217 of record NZ_WWIQ01000076.1, read on the forward strand.
TGGACGCTGTCCGGCCCGAGGCCGCTCATGCCGGCGTGGTCGAGCCCGCCGATGAGCCCGCCCGCGGCGTCCTCGCCGAAGGCGAGGGAGTAGCCGGCGGCCAGCCACACCACCGTCACCAGGGCGATCGACACGAAGCTCATCATCAGCATGTTGAGCACGCTCTTCGTGCGGACCATGCCGCCGTAGAACAGGGCCAGGCCCGGGGTCATCAGCAGGACGAGGGCGGTGGCGGCGAGCAGCCAGGCGGTGTCGCCGGTGTCGGCGCTTGCGGCGGCCAGAGGCACGGTGTCTCCAACGAGGTGGGGCTCCGGGGGCTCGTCAGAGGTTCACCGGCCTGCGTTTCCGGTTGCGTACGAGTGTGTTTCCGTGACGTTTCGTTGCCTGCGGGTTTCCGGAACCTCACGGGCCGGGCGGCGTTCGGGCGCCTGTGCGGCGGGGCTCTGTGGATCAGGGAGAATGGGCGCCATGAGCGTTCGTACCCAGTCATCCGAAGAGCCGGCCGAAGCTGTCCACCGGGCTGGCTTCGCCTGCTTCGTGGGCCGTCCCAACGCGGGCAAGTCCACCCTCACGAATGCTCTGGTCGGCCAGAAGGTGGCGATCACGGCGAACCAGCCGCAGACGACGCGGCACACCGTGCGGGGCATCGTGCACCGCCCGGACGCCCAGCTGATCCTGGTCGACACCCCGGGGCTGCACAAGCCGCGCACGCTGCTGGGCGAGCGGCTGAACGACGTCGTGCGCACGACGTGGGCCGAGGTGGACGTGATCGGCTTCTGCCTGCCGGCGAACGAGAAGCTCGGCCCCGGCGACCGCTTCATCGCGAAGGAACTCGCGTCCATCAAGAAGACGCCGAAGATCGCGATCGTCACGAAGACGGACCTGGTGGACGGCAAGGCGCTCGCCGAGCAGCTCATCGCGATCGACCAGCTCGGCAAGGAGCTGGGCTTCGAGTGGGCGGAGATCGTCCCGGTGTCGGCGGTCGGCGACAAGCAGGTGGGCCTGCTGGCCGACCTGATCGTCCCCCTCCTGCCGGAGGGCCCGGCGCTCTACCCCGAGGGCGACCTGACCGACGAGCCCGAGCAGGTCATGATCGCGGAGCTGATCCGGGAGGCCGCGCTGGAGGGCGTCCGCGACGAGCTCCCGCACTCCATCGCCGTCGTCGTCGAGGAGATGCTCCCCCGCGAGGACCGCCCCGCCGACAAGCCCCTGCTCGACATCCACGCCTTCGTCTACATCGAGCGCCCCAGCCAGAAGGGCATCATCATCGGCCCCAAGGGCAAGCGTCTGAAGGAGGTCGGCATCAAGTCCCGCAAACAGATCGAGGCACTCCTCGGGACACCGGTGTTCCTGGACCTCCACGTGAAGGTCGCGAAGGACTGGCAGCGGGACCCGAGGCAGCTGCGCAAGCTGGGGTTCTGAGGAGCCGGCTTCCCGTGCCGGTGGGACGTCACGCGGACGGTCACCCGGCGCCGCCCTTCAGGCCGGCCGTGCGCGGCACGCGGAGATCCCCGGTCTGCTGAGCGCGGAGGAGCGACCGGTAGTGCTCACTGCTGTCGAGGAGCTCCCCATGGCTGCCCGTGGCGACGACCCGGCCGGCGTCGAGGACGACGATCAGGTCCGCGGCGTGGATGGTGGACATGCGGTGCGCGATCACGAGCAACGTGCACTCCCGCGTGGCTTCCCGCATCGACCTGCGCAGCGCCGCCTCGCTGACCGCGTCCAGATGGGCGGTCGGCTCGTCCAGCAGGAGCAGACGCGGCCGGGCCAGCAGAGCACGGGCGATGGCGATCCGCTGGCGCTCACCACCGGAGAGCGCCATGCCGTGCTCACCGGCGTCGGTGTCCAGGCCCCGCGGCAGACGGGTGATCAGGTCCGACAGGTGCGCCAGCTCGACCACCCGGTCGAGCTCCTCCGGTTCAGCGTCCGGGACGGCGTACATCAGGTTCTCCCGCAGTGTGCCGTACAGCACCGGGGCATGCTGTTCCACCAGGCCGATCCGGGCCCGGTGTTCGGCCCGGCCGCTCGCCCGTATGTCACGGCCCTCGGCAAGGATGTGGCCGCTGTCCGGGTCGTAGAACCGCTCGATCAGCGCGAACACGGTGGACTTTCCGACTCCCGAGCTGCCGATCAGGGCCACGTGGGAGTGCTCCGGTGCCTCGAAGGTCACGCCGCGCAGGACGGGACGGCGCGGTTCGTAGCCGAACCACACGTCACGGAACTCCAGCGCGGGCGCCCGTGACCGGCCGCCGCTGCCCCCCGCCGGGCGGGACACCGGAGCTCCGGCTCCCGACACGGCGTCCTGCTCCGTGGGCAGCTCCAGCACTTCCGTGACCCTGCGGTACGCGCCCACGCCCTGCTCCATGGTGCTGAGGGACTGGAACAGCATGCCGATCGGCTCCACCAGATAGATCATGTACAGCAGGAAGGCGGCGAGATCGGCGATCGACCCCTGCCGGTCGGCGACCCGCATGCCGCCGATGAGCAGCACGACGACGAAGGATCCTTTGACGGCCAGCTGGATCGCCGGTGCCACCACGGCGTCGAGCTTCGCCATCCGCACACTTCCCGCGTACGCCGATCGGGCGCCATCCGCGATGCGGTCGGTTTCGCGCTGCTCGGCGCGGCTGGCCCGGACCGTGCGGATGGCACCGAGCGCGCGCTCCAGATCAGCGGTCATCGCACCCGTCGCCCGCTGCGTGGACAGCGACGCCACCTCGATGCCGTGCAGCACCGAGACGACGATCATGGTGGCGATCGCCACCATGCCCAGCACGACGAGGAACATCAACCAGTCGAGCCAGATCATCAGCGCCACGACACCGATCAGCCCGATGACACCGGTGATCGCTTCGGTGAAGCCCTCCGCGACGAGCAGCCGCAAGGTCGTGCTGTCGGTGCTGGTGCGCGAGATCAGATCGCCTATGCGGTGGCGGTCGTAGACGGCCATGGGCAACCGCAGCACGTGCTTGATCAGGCCGAGCCGGATCCCCAGGACGATCCCTTCGCCCGTCCGGGCCAGGACGAACTGGGCGAGGCCCTGCACCAGTGCCTGGGCGAGGAAGAGGACGACGAGCAGCACCAGGGCGGTCCCGATCGCGCTGCCGGAGGTGGTCGACTCGATCACCTGCTTGACCAGCAGCGGTTGGGCCAGGCTCAGAGCGGAGGCTCCCAGTGTCAGCAGGACGGCGAGAGCCACCCACCGCCGGTGGCCGTGCAGCAGGCGCAGGAAGTCCCGCGGCGCGGTCCGGCTCCGCTCGTCGGTCTCACCCGTCGCTCGGGGCTTCATGGATCACGGCCTCACGGCGGACGGAACCAGGAACGCAGGGCACGGTGAACAGGGGGCGGAAGTAGTCGGGCGGGTGCTCCTCTCCCACCGGCACCCCCTCCGCCTCCACCCAGGCGTGCGCACCGAAGGGCGGCAGGCGCCGCGCGCCCACGCACCAGGTGGGCCACTGGCCGTGCAGGCGGCACAGCAGGACCGTGGCGAGCGACCGGGGCAGGCACCCTTCCCGCCCCCCGCACGCGAGGCTGACCGCGACCACGGAGTCCCGGGCGGCCCGGGTCTGCCCGAGGGTGGCCGGACGGGCGCCCCGGCGCAGCCACTCCAGCGCGGCCCGTATGCGCCGGGGGCGCTGACGGGCCAGGAGCCGCGCTGCTCCCACGGCGAGCCGGACCGGGATCCGGCGCCGCAGAGGAACCGAGCGCGGGTCGTGGAAGATCACCTCCGGTGAGGTCATCGCCGCTCCCTCCCCGCACGCCGGCCGCGCAGGTGCGGCCATCGGCCGCCCATCCGCCGCCGCACCAGCCCGACGGGCCGGGCCGTCGGAGCTCGGGCGCCCTCTCCCGGCCCGTCGCTGTCCGCTTCGCCCAGGCCCGCCGAGTACAGTCCGCCGACCAGGTCCCGGACGTCCCGCCGCGCCGTGCCGATGTCCACCGCGTACTCCGCGCTGAGCGTCTGCGCGGCGTCGTCTTCGCTGCCGCCCGCCAGCAACGTGTGCAAGGCGACGGCGGCGCTGGGATTGAGCGTCCAGTACTGGTTGCGGTCCTCGTCGAGGATCGCGATCCCGTAGTCGGTCTCGGCCGTGAACACACCCTCACGCAGCTTGAACGCCATCGGCCGTCTCCATTCAGCCCGGAACAGCGGTGGTGGCGGTTTCCAGCGTGCGCAGCCACATCTCGCACACCACGGTCTGGTACAGCGCGTCGAAAGGCAGGCTCGGGGGCAGCGGCCGGCCGCACGTCTCGCGCAGCACCTTCGCGTCGATCAGACCCAACCGAGCCAGCCGGGAGTCCTCGCACAGGGCCAGCAACTCGGCACGCTGTTCCCGCATCCCGACCTCCGCCTCGTAGGAACCCTCGTCCTTGGTGTGACGGGTCAGGCTCTCGTCGGGAACGATGCCGCGCATCGCCTCGACGATGAGCGGCTTGTACTGCCAGGGGGTGATCCTGTCCTGCGGCCGCACCGCCAGGCCCGCTTCGACCACCCGGTCGTCGTAGTAGGGGGCGGCGAGGGTGAGCCCGGCGCGGCTGGCCATCTGGCCCACCTGCCGGACCATGCGGGAGTTGTTCCCCATGGCTTCCAGCTCGATGTGCTGCCCGCGCCTCTCGGCCAGTGGTTCGGCGGTACGCGCCGCGGTGCGGATCAGTTCGCGTACGGCCGCGACGGCGTCCGGCGTCGCCCATGGAGGGAGCCGTGGCGGCGTCCCCCAGTCCAGCGCGGGCGTCTCCAAGGGGGGCGGTACGGCGGTGAGCAGGTCGCCGGCTCGGCCGAGCCACGTCCGGTAGGAGCTGTTGTCCCACAACTGCCGCAGTGCTTCCCGGTACGGCCACGGGCCCTGGGCGGCGAAGCCGCGCAGGCGCTGCCACGCGATCCTGGGGTGGGTCCGTGCCAGCGTGTGCAGATGCGCCGGCGAGCCGGAGAGCAACTCGTCCCCGCCGAAGCCCGTCAGGTGTATGCGGGAGCCCTGTGCCGCAGCAAGCCGCGGAATGAGCAGACAGCGGCTGGGATGCATCATCGCCGGGCACGGCTCGTCGAAGCGCTCGTCCACGTCCCGGAGGCCCTCGTACACCATCGGCAACTGGTCTCCGGCGATGACGTGGTGACCGACGTCGCCCAGTCTCGCGACCGTCCGGCGCGCCCAGGTCACGTCGTCGCACAGGGGGTCGAGACCGTCGGCGGTGTAGGCGATGACCTTCGCCGTGCCGCGTGCGGCCAGAGCGCACACCGAGGTCGAGTCCAGGCCGCCCAGATCGCAGCTCACCACGTCCCGGCCCCGGACGCGGACCTCCACCGCCGCCGACAGTGCCTTCCGCAACGCCGACGCGCCCTCGGCCATCGGCACCACCGGCTCGGGAGGCGCCCACCACGCGACGGGCCGTCCCCGGCCGTCGGCGTCGAGCGCCAGGTAGCGGCCGATCCCCAGGGCGCCCACACCACGCCACACCGGTTCGCCGGCCAGCGGGTGCGGCGCGCACGGATTCAGCAGGCGGGCCGCCAGCCGCTGCTCGTCGACCTCCGCGTCGAGCAGAGCGGCCAAGACGTCGGCCCGGTCCGCGGCCACGGTGGTGTCCTCGAGCCTGGCGTGGAACACCCGCCGAAAGCCGGTGACGCTCCCCTGGACACGCACCCGTCCGGCGACCGAAGCGACCAGATGCCAACTCCCGGCCAGGCCGCGGGCCAGACCGTCCAGGTCGCTGATCGTCCGGATCCGGTCGGCCGCCGGGGTGAGCCGGTCGGCGGTGACGGCGTGTTCACCGACGACTGCGATCTTCGTCCGGCCCGCCTCGCCGACGGCCATGGCACCGGGAGACCAGTGGCCGAGCAGCCACGGCCGTCCCGACGGGTGGCTGACCTCCTGGACCTTCCGGGTGCGAAGTGCGGCGGACACCCGGGCCGCCGAAGCACAGTCCGGAAGGACGACGAACCAGCCCGGACCCTCGCCGGAACCAGGAAAATCGACCATGCCGGTCCCTTCCTGTACCCCGAGCCCTGAAGCGATCAAGAGATGTGGGCGGCAGGACTGACGCCCTGCCACCCCTCGGAGATCCCGCACCGGCGGAACAACCGGCGGATCAGAAGAACCTCCTCCGGAAGAACCAGAACCTCTCCGGCCCGTCCCTGAAGCCCAGACCGGTCTTGCGGAAGGAGCCGACCGCAGTCAGCGTCGGACGCTCGTAGGTGCGCATGTCGTTGCACCTCCTGAACTGCGCGCGTCGCTATCGGTTGTCTCTTCCACCATGACACCAAATGGGGTGATTGGCCAAAAAGTCTGGTTTGACCAAAGAGCCAGATAACGTTACTGATTCAACCTTTAGGACTTCTCAGGGGCATTGGGTCGTCGCCAGGCTCGCCCACACCGCGTTGCCCCCCGTGAGGGGTGAGCGGGTGACTCCCCAGCTGTCGGCTATCTCCCGTACGAGCAGCAGGCCACGGCCGCCCTCGTCGTCGAGGGCGGGGCGGCAGTCGGGGATGCCGCGGCCCGTGAGGTCGCCGTCGTGCACCTCCAGCCGGAAGCGTTCCGCCGTCATCCGGCCCACGCCGCACAGGATCCGCTCGCCGGGCGTGTGCAGAACGGCGTTGGTCACCAGCTCGGACACCACCAGGACGGCGTTCGCGCACGCCTCGTCGGGCACCTGCCAGGAGTCCAGCCGCGCCTGCGTGGCATGACGGGCGACTCTGACGCTGGTCCGGTGGGACGGCAGCTCCAGCCAGTGGGTGCGGCCCGGGCGCACCGCGTCCAGGAACCGGGGAGTGGAAGTCGTGTGGGGGGACACGGCATTCGCCTTCCGTGGGGGTGGGCGCAGTCAAGGAAGGGGCGAGGCGCGAAACGGACCGCCCGGAAGGGGACTTGGGGATTCCGGCGCCCTGTTCACACAAGTAACTATGCTCGTAGAGCAGTTCACGCTGCAACCATCTGCCTGATAATTTCAGAAGGAAGGTATCGCTGCTCCGGGCCGCTTGGCGGACGATCAAGTCCCTGTCAGGCTTGCACCGGTGACGACCCCTCAGGAGGCACGGGCGTGAACGACGCGCGATCAGGCACCGGCGCCGGCGCGCCCACCGTTCTCCGCATGATCCTGGGACGCCGCCTCCAGGAGGCCCGGCAGACCGCGGGCCTGTCCCTCGACGACGCGGCCAAGGCCCTGCGCGTCACGCCGCTGACCATCCGCCGCCTGGAGAAGGCCGAGGTCGGCCTGAAGATCCTCTACGTCGAGAAGCTGCTCCAGACCTACGGGGCTGAGCAGCAGGAGATCGACGAGTTCGTCAGTCTGGCCGAGCGGGCCAACGAGCCCGGCTGGTGGCACCCGTACCGCGATGTGATGCCGTCCTGGTTCACCGCCTACGTGAGCCTGGAGACCGGCGCGAGAACACTGCGCACCTATGAGCCGCAGTACGTCACGGGACTGCTCCAGACACCCGGGTACGCCCGTGCCGTGCTGCGCGGCGGCTTCCCGAACGACAACGACGAGGACCTCCAGCGGCGCGTGGAGCTGCGGCTGCGCCGCCAGAGCCTGCTCACGAAGCCGGACGCGCCCACGCTGTGGGTGGTGATGGAGGAGGCCGTGCTGCACCGGGTGGTGGGCGGCCCCGAGGTGATGCGCGAGCAGATCGACCGGCTCCTGGAGGCGTCCGAGCTGGAGCACGTCAGCGTCGACATCGTGCCGTTCACGGCGGGCGCCCACGTCGGGGCGTGCGCGCCCTTCACCTACTTCCGGTTCGAGGAGCGGGAGCTGCCCGACATTGTCTACAGCGAGATCCTCTCCGCGTCCGTCTACCTCGACCAGCGCGCCGACGTCGTGGCCCATCTGGAGGCCCACAACCGGCTGTCGCTGAAGACCTCGTCAGCGGACAGCAAGGCGCTGTTGAACCGCATGCGGAAGGAGTACTCATGACCATCGCCGAGGGCGCCGTGTACAACGGGATGCCCGCGTCGGACCTCGGGGAACAGGGCTGGGAACGTCCGTGGAGCGGCCCCAACGGGGGCCAGTGCGTGGAGACCAAGCAACTGGCCGACGGCCGCGTGGCGGTTCGGCAGTCGGCCGATCCCGCCGGTCCGGCGCTGATCTACACGCCCGAGGAGATCACCGCGTTCGTCGCGGGCGTCAAGCAGGGCCTCGCCGACCATCTCACGGCCCTCTGAACCCCCGCGATCCCCACAACCCCCACCGAGCCGGACCCGCACCACCACCCCCCACCGAGAGGCACGGCATGACCCACTCGCACGCGTCACGGGACATCGACACCAGCAGGCCGCACTCCGCCCGCATGTACGACTACTACCTGGGCGGCAAGGACCACTTCGAGGTGGACAAGCAGGCGGCCGAGCGGGTCGCCGAGGCCTACCCCGCCATCTTCGTCTGCGCCCGCGAGAACCGCGCCTTCATGCACCGGGCCACCCGCGTCCTCGCCCGCGAGCACGGCATCCGCCAGTGGCTGGACATCGGCACCGGCATCCCCACCGAGCCCAACCTGCACCAGGTGGCCCAGTCCGTGGTCCCCGACGCCCGCGTGGTCTACGCCGACAACGACCCCCTCGTCCTCAAGTACGCCGAGCGCCTGATGCGCAGCACGGCCGAGGGCCGTACGACGTACATAGAGGCGGACGTCAACGACCCCCAGGCGCTGCTGACCGCACCCGAACTGGCCGAGGTCCTCGACCTGAGCCGCCCGGTCGCGCTCTCCCTCAACGCGCTGATGCACTTCGTCACCGACGCCCAGGACCCGTACGGCATCGTGCGCCGGCTGCTGGACGTCCTGCCCTCGGGCAGCGCCCTGGCGCTGAGCCACTGCACGCCCGACTTCGACCCGTCGACCTGGCAGAAGGTCACCGAGATCTACACCTCGGCCGGGACGCCGGTGCAGTTCCGCTCCCGGGCGGACGTCACCCGCTTCTTCGACGGCCTGGAGCTGCTCGACCCCGGTGTCACCGTCGGCCACCGCTGGCGGCCCGACGCCACCGACGGCGACGCCCCGACGGACGCCGAGGTCAGCCTGTGGACCGGGGTGGGCGTCAAACCGTAGTTCCCTGGGCCCGCAGCACCTCCCGGTACCAGCGGTACGACGACTTCGGGGTCCGCTCCAGGGTCTCGAAGTCGACGTGGACCAGGCCGAAGCGGCGGGCGTAGCCCTCCGCCCACTCGAAGTTGTCGAGCAGGGACCACACGAAGTAGCCGCGTACGTCGACGCCCGCCTCCAGCGCCCGGTGCAGGGCCCGGATGTGGCCGTCCAGATAGGCGATGCGGTCCTGGTCGTCGACGTCCGGGTACGAGCAGCCGTTCTCGGTGATGACGACGGGCGGGAGCCGGTCGCCGTAGCGGTCGTGGAAGGTGGTGAGGAGCTCGGTCAGGCCCTCGGGCACGACCGGCCAGCCGAAGTCGGTGACCGGGTGGCCCGTGATCTCCCGTACGGAGAAGGGGAGTTCGGCGGGCATGGCGACGCCGCCGAAGGTGATGTCGGTGCCCTGCGGGGCGCCCACCCGCGTCGGCGCGTAGTAGTTGACGCCGTACCAGTCGACCGGCTCGGCGATCACCTTCAGGTCGGCCGCGACGTCCCCGGGCATCAGCTCGCCGATGCCGTCCGGGTAGCGGCCCAGCAGCAGCGGGTCCGCGAACAGTCGGTTCAGCAGCACGTCGTAGAACTCGGCCGCCTCCGCGTCCGCCGCCTCGGTCGACGCGGCCCAGGTCGGGCCGTGCGAGTTGGCGATGCCGATGTCCGTGACGCCCGAGGCGCGCAGGGCCCGGACGGCCAGGCCGTGGGCCAGCAGCTGGTGGTGGGCGGCCGGGAGCGCGTCGAACAGCAGCTGCCTGCCCGGCGCGTGCACGCCCAGGGCGTGACCCAGCAGGGTGTGTTCGGCGGGCTCGTTGAGGGTGATCCACTTCGTCACCCGGTCTCCCAGGCGGCCGGCGACCAGGGCCGCGTACTCGGCGAAACGCGCCGCCGTGTCCCGCTCCAGCCAGTCCAGGTCCGTCGGCAGGTCCCAGTGGAACAGGGTCGGCACCGGGCGGATCCCGGCCGCGCACAGGTCGTCCACCAGCCGGTCGTAGAAGTCCAGGCCCTTCTCGGAGCGCACGCGCGGCCAGGACACCGAGAAGCGGTACGCGTTCACGCCGAGGCCGGCCAGCAGTGCCACGTCCTCGCGGTGGCGGTGGTAGTGGTCGCAGGCCACCACCGCCGTCGAGCCGTCCTTCACCCGGCCCGGCTCGGCCGTGAAGGCGTCCCACACGGAGGGCTCGCGCTCGTCCGCCGCGCCCTCGATCTGGTGCGCCGAGGTCGACACGCCCCAGAGGAAGCCGGCCGGGAAGCGGGGGATCGGATTGCCTGCGTCAGTCGCCATGCGCTGGATCATCCGTACCGCCGGTAACAGAAGTCAACAGGCCGCCGCGGAGCACCTGTTGCCCCCGCCTGTCACGCCCCCTCCTTCAGCACCCGGGAGATCAGCTTCCGCTGCTCCTCGGTCAGCCGGGGGTCCGCGCAGTACACCGTCTTGCCGTCCACCGTGATCTGGTAGCCGAAGCCGTCCGGAACGCCGATCGGCGGAGTGCTCCGTCCGGCGGCGAACGCCTTCTCGGCCAGGGCGTGCCATTCGGGGGCATCGGGGCGGCCGGAGGTGTCCACCTCGGCATGCCGTTCGATGCCCGCGAACCCGCCCGTGCGCCTCACCTGAATCCGCATGGCACCTGTCTAGTACGGAACTACAGGGTCCGCACCCCGACCTGCTCCCAGGCCTTCGACACGGCGTCCAGCTCCTCCCCGTCGCCGAACCGCTCCCGCGCGGCCTTGACGGTGAGCGTGGCGAAGTCGGCGAACATCGCCTGCTGCTTCAGCTCGCCGCCGGTCAGCACGTCGTACCAGACCTGTCCCGCGCGTTCCCAGGCGTGGCCGCCGAGGGCCGTGGCCGCCAGGTAGAAGGCGTGGTTCGGGATGCCCGAGTTGATGTGGACACCGCCGTTGTCGCGGCCGGTGCGGACGAAGTCGTCCATCGTGGCCGGCTGCGGGTCCTTGCCCAGGACGTCGTCGTCGTACGCCGTGCCCGGCTCCTTCATGGAGCGCAGCGCCTTGCCCGTCACCCGTGGGGCGAGCAGGCCCGCGCCGATCAGCCAGTCCGCCTCGGCGGCGGTCTGGCCCAGCGTGTACTGCTTGATGAGCGAGCCGAAGACGTCCGACAGGGACTCGTTCAGCGCGCCGGGCTGACCGAAGTAGGTGAGGTTGGCCGTGTACTGGGTGACGCCGTGGACCAGTTCGTGGCCGATGACGTCGATCGGGATGGTGAAGTCGAGGAAGATCTCGCCGTCCCCGTCGCCGAAGACCATCTGCTCGCCGTTCCAGAAGGCGTTGTTGTAGTCGCGGTCGTAGTGCACGGTCGCGTTCAGGGGCAGGCCGCCGCCGTCGATGGAGTCGCGCTGGTACGCCCGCCAGAGCAGCTCGAAGGTGGCGCCGAGGCCCGCGTAGGCGCGGTTGACGGTGGCGTCCTTGCCGGGCTTGTCGCCCTCGCCGCGGACCTTGTGGCCGGGCAGGTCGGTGCCGTGCCGGGCGTCGTGGATGGTCCGCTGCGGCTTGCCGTCGGCGACCCCGGTGACGGCGGTCGCGCCGATGACCGTGGTGAGGCGGCGCTGGGTGCGCTCGAAGGCGTCGCGCTGCAGCGTGCGGCGGGCGGGCCCGGCGAGCGCGGGGTCCTCGGCCTGGGCGAGCTTGTCGAGGACATGCGGTGGAACGATGGTGCAGAAGACGGGCTCGAAGCCCCCGTGAGTCGTCATGCCCGGCACCCTTGCACTGCGTGACGGAGCTGTCACTAGTCGCCACCATGATTGGTGAAATACCGGGACAAGGGCCTTCACCCTCCGTGGCGAAGTGGTATAGCGCACTTTTTGTCCCGTATGTGCGCCCGGTCCCGCATACTGATACGGACCCGCGCACCCGGAGGGCCTCGGCTAGCATGCTGCGCATCATGCGTTTCGGGCTGCTTCTCCTTAGCTGCCGCGGCGAGGGCCTGTAGTCGAGGCCGACTCCCTCCCCGCGGAGCTTGGTGCTGCGTCGTCGGCCGTCCTTCCGGACACTCTGAGGAGCCCCCGCATCATGGCGAACCGCCAGCAGCCCAGTTCCATGCCGATCCACAAGTACGGCCGCTACGAGCAGGTCGACATCCCGGACCGCACCTGGCCGAACAACCGCATCACCGCCGCCCCCCGCTGGCTCTCCACCGACCTGCGTGACGGCAACCAGGCCCTGATCGACCCCATGTCGCCCGCCCGCAAGCGCGCGATGTTCGACCTGCTGGTCAAGATGGGCTACAAGGAGATCGAGGTCGGCTTCCCGGCCTCCGGCCAGACCGACTTCGACTTCGTGCGCTCCATCATCGAAGAGCCCGGGGCCATCCCCGACGACGTCACCATCTCCGTACTGACCCAGGCCCGCGAGGACCTGATCGAGCGCACGGTGGAGTCCCTGAAGGGCGCCAAGCGCGCGACCGTCCACCTCTACAACGCCACCGCCCCCGTCTTCCGCCGGGTCGTCTTCCGGGGCTCCAAGGACGACATCAAGCAGATCGCCGTCGACGGCACGCGGCTGGTCATGGAGTACGCGGAGAAGCTGCTGGGCCCGGAGACGGAGTTCGGCTACCAGTACTCGCCGGAGATCTTCACCGACACCGAGCTGGACTTCGCGCTGGAGGTCTGCGAGGCGGTCATGGACGTCTGGCAGCCCGGCCCGGGCCGCGAGATCATCCTCAACCTGCCCGCCACGGTGGAGCGTTCGACCCCGTCGACCCACGCGGACCGCTTCGAGTGGATGGGCCGCAACCTCTCCCGCCGCGAGCACGTCTGCCTGTCCGTCCACCCCCACAACGACCGCGGCACGGCCGTCGCCGCAGCCGAGCTGGCCCTGATGGCCGGTGCCGACCGCGTCGAGGGCTGCCTGTTCGGCCAGGGCGAGCGCACCGGCAACGTCGACCTGGTCACCCTGGGCATGAACCTCTTCTCGCAGGGCGTCGACCCGCAGATCGACTTCTCCGACATCGACGAGATCCGTCGCACGTGGGAGTACTGCAACCAGATGGAGGTCCACCCGCGCCACCCGTACGTGGGCGACCTGGTCTACACGTCCTTCTCCGGCTCCCACCAGGACGCCATCAAGAAGGGCTTCGACGCCATGGAGGCCGACGCGAAGGCCAAGGGCGTCACCGTCGACGACATCGAGTGGGCCGTCCCGTACCTGCCGATCGACCCCAAGGACGTCGGCCGCTCCTACGAGGCGGTCATCCGGGTCAACTCGCAGTCCGGCAAGGGCGGCATCGCGTACGTCCTGAAGAACGACCACAAGCTGGAACTGCCCCGCCGGATGCAGATCGAGTTCTCGAAGATCATCCAGGCGAAGACGGACGCCGAGGGCGGCGAGGTCACGCCGAAGGACATCTGGGCCGTCTTCCAGGACGAGTACCTGCCCAACCCCGAGAACCCGTGGGGCCGGATCCAGGTCAAGAACAACCAGTCGACGACCGACACCGACGGCGTGGACACGCTGACGGTGGAGGCCACGGTCGACGGCCAGGACACCGTCCTGTCCGGTTCCGGCAACGGCCCGATCTCGGCCTTCTTCGACGCGCTCCAGTCCGTCGGCATCGACGTACGCCTGCTGGACTACCAGGAGCACACGATGAGCGAGGGCGCCTCCGCGCAGGCCGCCTCCTACATCGAGTGCGCGATCGACGACAAGGTCCTGTGGGGGATCGGAATCGACGCGAACACCACGCGGGCCTCGCTGAAGGCGGTCGTCTCGGCCGTCAACCGGGCGACGCGCTGACCTGTCCCGACGAGGGTTCAGGGGCTCCGTCCGCCGTTGTCCGGCGGGCGGAGCCCCGTCGCATACCGGCCAATCCCTGTGAGGGTCACGGAAAGGTCTCCTCCGGGGTACTGACTCCTCCTCACGGATGTGGCTAACATCACGCAAGCGCGGCGACGCTGCCGTGCGGCGTGACGGAGGTGCGACGTGCTGCCAGGACGGGGACGAAACGGCCATGCCGCCAGGTTTTCGAGCATCCTGGGCACCCGTACCGCGTGGACGCCCGCCGGTGACGGGGAGTTCTTCTGCCCCGGCTGCGGCGGCGACCGCAACTACCAGCGGCTGACCGGACAACGCCGCTTCACCCTGCTCGGCCTGCCCGTGCTGCCGCGCGGTGAGACCGGCCCGGTCGTGGAGTGCGCCGCCTGCCGCCGCCACTTCGGCACGGACGTCCTCGACCATCCGACCACCACCCGCTTCTCCGCGATGCTCCGCGACGCCGTGCACACCGTCGCCCTCGCCGTGCTGGCCGCGGGCGGCGCCGGTTCCCGTCCGGCGCTGGAGGCCGCGGTGCTCGCCGTGCGCGCGGCCGGCTTCGACGACTGCACGGAGGAACAGCTGGCCGCCCTCGTGGAGGCGCTGGAGGCGGACACCGGCCGGATCACCGGGGAGCCCTGCGGTGCGGGGCTGGCCATAGAGCTGCACGAGGCGCTGGACCCGCTCGCCCCGCACCTCGCCACGGTCGGCCGCGAATCGATCCTGCTCCAGGGGGCCCGTATCGCCCTGGCGGACGGGCCGTACACGCCCGCCGAGCGGGACGTGCTCGCGACGGTGGGGGCGGCGCTCACCATCTGCTCGGACGACGTGACACGGGTGCTGGCGGAGGCGGCACGGACGCCGTCGTAGGGCAGCGCCCCTGCCGGGCACTCCCCGGCGTCGCTCCCCGGGCGTTACTCCCCGGGGAGTAATCCGCCGCCCGTACCGCCCTCCGCAGTAACCCCCGACTCGGCCTCGGGTCCGACGCATCGGCCCCCGCGCGCCGGGAGTCTGGAGACCGTTCCAGACACCCGGACCGGAGGGAGCCCGAACAGTGGGGGACACAAGGAAAACCGCACGGCGGCGAACCGTGCCCTGGGTGGTGGTCGGGCTGTGGCTCGCCGCCCTCGTGCTGGTCGGGCCGCTCGCCGGGAAGTTCGCCGGCATCCAGCAGAACCGCGCCGTCGACTACCTGCCCGACAGCGCCGACTCCACGCAGGTCGCGCGGATCCAGGACCGGCTGCCGGGAGGCGAGTCCACCGACCTGGTGCTCGTGTACCACCGGGACGGCGGTCTGACCGACGCCGACCGGCGCACGGCCGCCGAGCAGGTCGCCGAGGTGCGCGGCGCCTACGACCTGACCGGCGAGCCGCACGGCGTGCCGTCCGAGGACGGCACCACCCTGATGTACCCGGTGTCCAGCACCCAGCCCGGCCAGGACGAGGAGGCCCGGAACGCCTTCGTGGACGGCGTGCGGGAGATCGCCGAGGGCAGCGGCGGGCTGAGCGTCGAGGTCGGCGGGCCCGGGGCGTTGAACACCGACATGAGCAAGGTGTTCGAGACGATCGACGGCACCCTGCTCTTGGCCACGCTCGCCGTAGTCACCGTCCTGCTGATCCTGATCTACCGCAGCCCGTTCCTGTGGCTGGTGCCGCTCGCCGTCGCGGGCGTCGCCGCCGCCGTGTCGATGGCCGCCGGGTACGGGCTCCACGAACTGTTCGACGTCACCGTCACCGGCCAGAGCGGCGGCGTGATGACCGTGCTCGTCCTCGGCGCCGGCACCGACTACGCGCTGCTGCTCATCTCCCGCTACCGCGAGGAACTGCGGCGCCACGAGCGGCCGTACGACGCCATGAGCGCCGCCCTGCGCGGCTGCGGACCGGCGATCCTCGCCTCCTCCGGGACCGTCGGGGCCGGGCTGCTGTGCCTGCTCGCCGCCGACCTCAACAGCAGCAGCGGCATGGGACCGGTCGGCATGGTCGGGGTGCTCGCCGCGCTGGTCGCCATGACGACCCTGCTGCCCGCCGTGCTGGTGCTGCTCGGGCGGCGGGTCTTCTGGCCGCTGATCCCCGCGTTCGGCAGCGAGCCTAGGGCGCGCCGGTCGCTGTTCGCCGCGATGGGGACCTCGGCGACGCGCAGGCCCGTCACCGTGCTCGTCGGTGGGGCCGCGCTGCTCGGTGCGCTGGCGCTCGGCACGCTGAATCTGTCCGGGAGCATCAAGCAGGAGGACTCCTTCACGGAGCGGCCCGAGTCGATCGCCGCGATGCGGACGCTGGCGCGGGAGTATCCGGAGCGCAGCAGCCGGCCGGTGACGGTCATCGCCCCCGACGAGCGGGCCGGCACGGCTGTGGAGCGGGCCCGTGCGACCGACGGTGTCGCCGAGGTGGTTGCCGGGCGCAGTGGCTCGGGGTGGACCGAGATCGCGGTCTTCACGACCGCCTCGCCCGAGACTCCGGCCGAGACCCGGACCATCGAGGCCCTGCGGGCCCGGCTCGACCCCGCGGGCGCCTATGTCGGTGGTCCCAGCGCGCAGCAGATCGACCTGGCCGACAGCGAGTCCCGGGACCGGAAGGTGATCGTGCCGCTGGTGCTGGGGGCCGTGTTCGTCATCCTCGTCGGGCTGTTGCGCAGTCTCGTCGCGCCGTTGCTGCTGTTGGCGGCGGTGGTGGCCGTGTGGGGTGCGGCGCTCGGCATCGGGGGGCTGGTGTTCGAGCCGGTGTTCGGCTTCGGCGGTACGGATCCCGGGCTGGGGCTGCTGTCGTTCGTGTTCCTGGTCGCGCTCGGTGTGGATTACGGGATCTTCCTGATGCACCGGATGCGGGAGGAGTCCGTGAAGGGCGTCGAGCCGGAGGCGGCCGCGCTCACCGCGTTGCGTACGACCGGTGGGGTCATCGCCTCCGCGGGTGTGGTGCTCGCGGCGACCTTCGCCGTGCTGACGACGTTGCCGATGGTCGGGCTCGTCGAGCTCGGATTCGTCATCGCGGTGGGGGTGCTGCTCGATACGTTCCTGGTGCGGACGTATCTGGTGACGACGGCGAGTGTGCTGTTGCGGCGGCGGGTTTGGTGGCCGGGACGGCTGTCGCGCGCACCGGAACCGCCCGCTGTTGCCGAGCGGGGGCGGGTTCGCAGCCCGGCGTAGCGGGGTGCCTCCCCCGAGCTCTCGGCTTCGCTCGAGCAGGGGGGTACCCCCATCGCCCACCCGTGCCGCCC
>NZ_WWIQ01000076.1:149308-253256 GCF_009862985.1 Streptomyces sp. SID5464
AGCGGCACGACTGCCAGCAGCCGAGTGGGTCCCCTCCCGGAGGGGGCCCCTCCTGGCCGAGGATGATGTCCGTGCAGGTACCCACGACAGGCAACCGCATCATGGCGGTGATCAACCGTGATCCGCTGACCGCTCCGCACGCCCTGCGCAACGACGCGCTGCTCGCCGTCGTCGCCGCCGCACTCGCGGTCGCTCTCGCGCTGTTCGTCGACGACGGGCGCCGGCCCGACGCGCTCGGCTGGGCGCTGTTGCTCGCCTGCCACGTGCCGCTGGCGTGGCGCCGCCGCCGTCCGCTGCTCGTGCTGCTCGCGATCGTGGTCTGCGTCGCCCCGTATCACGCCCTCGACAACACCCACACGGCGCCGACCCCGGCCGCCTACATCGCGCTCTACACCGTCGCCGTCACCGGTCGCCCGCTGCGTACCGTCCTGGTCGGCGTCGGTGTCATCACCCTCTCGACGGGTGTGATGCTCACCGTCAGCGCGCACGAGGCGCTGAGGGTGCTCCAGATCTCCGGCTGGGTCGTCGCCGTGCTGTTCTGCGGTGCCGACGTGCGCTTCTACCGCCAGTACGTCGCCTCCATCGTGGAGCGCGCCGAACGTGCCGAACGCACCCGGGAGGAGGAGGCCCGGCGTCGGGTCGCCGAGGAGCGGCTGCGGATCGCCCGGGACCTGCACGACCTGCTCGCGCACAGCATCACCCTCATCGGCGTGCAGACCTCGGTCGCCGCCCACGTGCTGTCCGCCGACCCCGAGCGGCTCGACCGGGAGACCGTGGCCAAGGCCCTCGACGACATCGCCGAGACCTGTCGCAGCGCCCGGGGCGAACTCCGTACGACCCTGGAGGTCTTGCGCGAGCACGGCACCCCGGACGTCCGCGGCCCGCTGCCCGGCCTAGGCGGTCTGCCGGATCTGGCGGAGGCCGCGCGGCTCGCCGGTGCCCGGGTCGAGCAGACCGTGCGGATACGGCAGGCGCCGCCCGCCGTCGGTGCCGCCGCCTACCGCATCGTGCAGGAGGCGCTGACCAACGCCGTACGGCACGCGGGGCCCGAACCGGCCGTCCGGGTCGACCTGGTGGAACGGGAGGGCGCCCTGCACCTGTCGGTCAGCGACGACGGCACGGGACCGGCCCCGGGCGGCACCCCGGGCTTCGGAATCGTCGGAATGCGCGAGCGGGCGCGCACGGTGGGTGGCACACTCGACGCCGGTCCACGTGCGGACGGCGGCTTCGAGGTGACCGCCGTACTGCCGCTGACGATGACGGGGGCCACGGGGGAGGGGACCGGATGACCATACGAGTGCTGCTCGCGGACGACCAGACCCTGGTACGGGAGGCGTTCGCGCTGCTCGTGGAGTCGGCCCGGGACATGGAGGTCGTCGGCCAGGCCGCCTCCGGCCGGCAGGCCGTGCGACTGGCCCGCAGCGAGCGCGCCGACCTCGTCGTGATGGACATCCGCATGCCCGACCTGGACGGCATCGAGGCGACCCGGCTCATCGCGGCCGACGAGGACCTCGCGGGCGTCCGCGTCCTGGTCCTCACCACGTACGACACCGACGAGAACATCGTGGAAGCCCTGCGGGCCGGCGCCTCCGGGTTCCTGGTGAAGGACACCAGGCCGGCCGAACTCCTCGACGCCATCCGTACGGTCGCGGCCGGGGAGTCCCTGCTGTCGCCCGGGCCCACGGCACGGCTGATCGAGCGGTTCCTGCGCAGCCCCTCGGCACCTCGGACCGGCGGGCCGGAGTGCCTGTCCGACCGCGAGCGGGAGGTGCTGTCGCTGGTCGCGCGCGGCCTCAACAACACCGAGATAGCCGAGGCGTTGGGGTTGAGCCCCCTGACCGCGAAGACGCACGTCAGCCGCATCATGGGCAAGCTGGCGGCCCGGGACCGGGCGCAGTTGGTCATCGTCGCGTACGAGTCGGGGCTGGTGACCCCGGGGAGCGTCTGACGGACGGGCACCGTCCGGCCGCGGAGTTCTAGAGCAGCCCTGCCGCCGTCAGGTAGGTGCCGACCCGCTCCACCTCGTCCTGCGACAACGGCACCTGCGGCTCCGCCGTGACCGGGCAGTCGATCACGCCCCGCAGGTGCAGCGCGGCCTTGAAGGCGCCGATCGCCGAGGATCCGGGGCCCATGCGGGCCGGGTCGCCGACGGTGACCAGGCCGAACAGGGCGCACAGCCGCTCCTGTTCGGCACGGGCCTGCGCCCACTCCCCGGCGCGGCACAGGCGGTCCAGGCGGGCGTAGCCGTGCGGGTCGACGTTGCCGAGTCCGGGCACGGTGCCGTCCGCGCCGACCGCGAGCGCCGCGTCGACGATCAGCTCGGAGCCGGTCAGCACGCTGAAGCCGGTGATGCCCTGGTGGGACCGGGCGCCGGTCACGACCTGGCGGAAGGCGGCCAGGTCGCCGCTGGAGTCCTTGAGCGCCGCCAGGACACCGTCGGCGGCCAGCTCCAGGACCACGTCCGCGGGCAGCTTCGTGTGGACGGCGACGGGGATGTCGTAGGCGACCACCGGGACCGGGCTCGCGGCGGCGACCGCGCGGTAGTGGCGGGCGATCTCCGCCGGGTGGGTGCGGGCGTAGAACGGGGCGGTGACGACGACCGCGTCCGCGCCCGCCGCCGTCACCGCCGCGACATGGTCCAGGACCCGGGCCGTCGTCATGTCGATCGCCCCGGCCAGCACCGGGAGCTGTCCGCCCACGTGCGCCGCGACCGACTCGACCACCCGCCTGCGCTGCGCGTCCGTCAGATACGCCGCCTCCGAGGTCGAGCCGAGCACGAACAGGCCGTGCACTCCGCCGGACACCAGATGGTCGACCAGCCGGAGCAGCGAGGGGACGTCCACCTCGCGGTCCGGTGTCAGGGGTGTGCATACGGGCGGGATGACACCGGTCAGCGGGGTGATCGTCATGGGGCCTCCATCGCGTCGCTGCGGCGGACGAGGTCGCGGGTCGACTCGTCCTCCCGGACAGGATGGTGGCAGCGGAAGCGGTGCGCGGGCGCCGACGCGACCGAGAAGCCCGGCATCTCCTGTGCGCACGTCCCGTCCGCCTTCCAGCAGCGGGTGCGGAACGGGCAGCCGCTCGGCGGGCGCGTCGCCGACGGGACCGGGCCGGCCAGCGGGATCGGGTCGATCGGGTCGAGCAGGCCGGGCGTGGCGGAGAACAGGGCGCGGGTGTACGGGTGCCGGGCCCGGTCGGTGACCAGGGCGGCCGGGGACTCCTCGACGATCCGGCCCAGGTACATGGTGATCACGCGGTCGCTCATCCGCCGGACCGTCTGGATGTCGTGCGAGACGAACACCAGGGCCAGGCCCAGGCGTTCCTTCAGGTCCAGCAGCAGATTGAGGATCTGGGCGCGGACCGACACGTCCAGGGCGCTCGTCGGCTCGTCCGCCACGACCAGGTCCGGGTCCAGTGCCAGCGCCCGGGCGATCGCGACGCGCTGCCGCTGCCCGCCCGACAACTGGCCCGGCAGGGCGTCGGCGAGGGCCCGGGGGAGGCCGACCAGGGACATCAACTCCCGGACCCTCGCGTCGCGTTCGCTCTTCGTGCCCCGGTCGTGCACGTCCAGCGGGTCCCGCAGGATCTGCCGTACGGTCAGGCGGCGGTTCAGGGCCGTCGACGGGTCCTGGAAGATCATGCCGGTGCTGCTGCCGACGGCGCGGCGGCGTTCGGCGGGCGGCATCGTCCACAGGTCGCGGCCCCGGAACGACACCGTCCCGCGGGTCGGCCGTTCCACGCCCACCAGCACCTTCGCCAGCGTCGACTTCCCGCAGCCCGACTCGCCCACCACACCGACGGTCTCGCCGGGCGCGATCGCCAGGTCGGCGCCGGTCAGGGCGTACACTCGGTCGCGGGTGAACAGGCCGCCGCTGCGGGCCTTGTGCACGACGTGCGCGTCGGAGAGCTCCACCAGAGCGGGCCGCGCGGTCATGACACCGCCTCGGTCCCGGTGGTCGCCGGCTCTATGGCCGGGTGGTGGCAGGCCGCCGTGTGGGCCGCGGTGCCGGCCAGGACCGGTGCCGTCGTACGGCAGATCTCGCTCGCGCGCGGGCACCGGTCGGCGAACCGGCACCCGGCCGGGAAGTCGGCCGGAGACGGCACGACCCCCTTGATCTGCGTCATCCGCTCCTGCGCCGTCTCCAGCGACAGCACGCTGCCGAGCAGGCCGCGCGTGTAGTGGTGGGCCGGCGCCTCCACCAGGTCGGCGGTCACGCCCGTCTCCACGATCTGCCCGCCGTACATCACCACCACCCGGTCGGTGACGTCCGCGACCAGCGCCAGGTCGTGCGAGACCAGGATCAGCGCGAAGCCCAGCTCCTCGCGCAGCCGCAGCAGCAGCTCTATGACCTGGGCCTGCACGGTCACGTCGAGGGCCGTCGTCGGCTCGTCGGCGACGATCAGCTTCGGGTCGCGGGACAGGGCCATGGCGATCAGGACGCGCTGGCGCTGCCCGCCGGACAGTTCGTGCGGGTAGCTGCGCAGGGTCCGCTCGGGGTCGAGGCCGACCATCGTCAGCAGCTCGGCGGGACTGCGCCGCCCGCCCCGCCGGACGACCTGCTTCAGCTGCGCGCGGATCGTCATGGCCGGGTTCAGCGACGACAGCGCGTCCTGGTAGACCATCGCCATCTCGTGGCCCAGGAGCCTGCGGCGTACGCGCATCGGCTCGGCGAGCAGGTCCCGCCCGCCGAACCGGACCCGGCCGCCGACGCGCGCCCCCTTCGGCTGGAGGCCCATGATCGCCAGCGCGGTCAGCGACTTGCCGCAGCCCGACTCGCCGACCAGGCCCAGGACCTCACCGGGATGCACCTCGAAGCTGATGCCGTCCACGATGTCCACGCCGCCGTGCCGCTGGTCGAAGCCGATGGCGAGGTTCTCCACCGCGAGCACCGGCTGCCCGTCCCGGGGCAGCCGACGGGCCCGGGCCCGCAGCCGCCGGGCCGCTTCCGTCAGGCCGGGCAGTTGCAGGACCTCGCCGCTGCCGGGCTCCGGCGCCTCCACCGGGTCGTCGCCGGGTGCGTCGACCTCCCGCGCCGAGGGGGCCGCCCACGCGTCGGACACGCCCTCGGACAGGATGTTCAGCGACAGCACCGTGACCAGCATCAGCAGCCCGGGGAACACCGTCGCCCACCAGCCGCCGGTCAGCACCATGTTCTTGCCGTCCGCGATGACACTGCCCCAGGACGGGTCCGGCGGCCGAACGCCCGCTCCGATGAAGGACAGCGACGCCTCGAAGACGATCGCCTCGGCGACCTGCACCGTGCAGAACACCAGCACGGGCGCGGCGCAGTTGATCGCCACGTGCTTCAGCACGATGTGCGGTGTCCGGGCGCCGATCACGCGTTCCGCCGTGACGTAGTCCTCGCCGTACTGGTCGAGGACGTTCGCCCGGACGACGCGGGCCACCGGCGGCGTGAACAGGAAGGCGATCGCGCAGATCAGCACCGTGATGCCACCGCCGAACACCGCGACCAGCACGGCGGCGAGCGCGATGCCCGGGAATGCCATGACGACGTCCAGGCAGCGCATCAGCGTCTCGTCGACCGCCTTGCGCGAGGTGGCCGCGACCGCCCCGAGCAGCGCTCCGGCCACCAGGGCCAGGCCGGTGGCGCCGAGCCCGATCGCGAGCGACCAGCGCGCCCCGTACATCAGCCGGCTGAGGATGTCCCGGCCGAGGCTGTCCTGGCCCATCCAGTGCCCGGCGGAGGGATGCCCGGTGCCGTCGACGGGCGGCTGCTGGTCGAGCGGGTCGTGCGGGGCGAGCAGCGGGGCGAGCAGCGCCAGCAGGACGACGACCGCCAGGAAGCAGACGGCGGCCTTCGACAGCAACGGCAGCCGACGCCACCCGCGCAGCCGCACGCCGGGCCGGGAGAGCGCCTCGGTGAGGCTCTTGCGGGTCAGCAGGGGGGTCATCATGCGGTCGCATCCCTCAGTCGCGGGTTGACCAGCAGGTAGAGGACGTCGATGACGAGGTTCACGACGACGAACCCGGCCGCCGTGGTCAGGACGACGCCCTGAACGACGGCCGGATCGCCGTTCTTCACGGCGTCGATCATCAGCTTGCCCATGCCGGGCAGCGAGAAGATCGTCTCGATGACGACCGCGCCGCCCAGCAGGTAGCCGACGCGCAGTCCGAGCACCGTGAGGGGGTTGATGAGCGCGTTCCGCAGCACGTTCCGCCCGACCACCACGCGCGGTGGCAGCCCGCTGCCGATCGCCGTCCGTACGTAGTCCTTGTCCAGCTCCTCCACCACGGCCGTCCGCACGATCCGGGTCAGTTGCGCCGCCACCGGGAGGGAGAGGGCGAGGGCGGGGAGCGTCATGGTCTTCAGCCAGCCGGTGAAGGAGTCGGCCGGGTTGACGTAGCCGCCGGTCGGGAACCAGCCCAGGTCGACCGCCAGGTACTGGATCATCAGCAGCGCCAGCCAGAAGCCGGGCGCCGCGACACCGGTCAGCGACACGACCCGGATGATCTGGTCGGGCAGCCGGTCCCGGTAGATCGCCGCGGTCACCCCGCCCACGAGGGACAGCACGACCGCGACGCCCAGACCCAGGAAGGTGAGCTGGAGGGTGAGCGGCAGCGCGGTGGTGACCTGGTCGACGACCGGTGCCCGGGTCAGCGCGCTGGTGCCCATGTCGCCGTGCAGCAGGTCGGCGACGAAGTCGGCGTAGCGCACGGGCAGTGGGTCGAGCAGGCCGTGTTCCTCGCGGAAGTCGTGCAGTTGCCGCGGCGTCGGGTTGGCGCCCTGGAAGAACGCGGACGCCGGGTCGACGTCCGAGAACCGCATCACCAGGAACACGAACAGCACGATGCCGAGCATCAGCGGCACGAGCAGGGCGACACGGCGCAGCAGGATCCGCAGGACGGCCGTCATACCGCTAGGCCCACTTGGCCTGGAGGAGGTTGATGCCCGGGTAGGGCTGTGCCCTTATGCCGCTGAGCCGCTTCGGGTCCCAGGCCGTCATCAGCTCGTTGTGGACGACCGGGTAGAGCACGGCCTGTTCGGCGACGACGTCGATGTAGTCCTGGACCATCGCCTTCTTCTTCTCCGGGTCCGGCTCCCGGGTGGCCCGGTCCATGTCCCTGAAGAGCGCCTTGGCGACGGGGTCGCCCGCCCACCGCGTGTACTGCATCCACAGGTTCTCGGGCCCGTAGTTGTAGTGCATGATCAGGTCGGCGTCGAGGCCGAACTGGTTGGGGTTCGAGGCGGCGGCGACGACCTGGTAGTCCTGCTTCTGGTCCATCTTCGTGAACACGGCCGTGGTCTCCTGCGGGGACAGGGTCGTCTTCACGCCGATCGCGTCCCAGGACGCCTTGATGGTGGGCAGGCAGTCGACGATCCAGCTGACGTTCACCGCGAGGATGTCGATGCTCAGGTCCCTGACCCCGGCCTCCTTCAGCAGTGCCTTCGCCTTGTCGGGGTCGTGGTCGTAGACGGTCCTGGCCCGGCGGTAGGACGGGTTGCTCTCGTCGAGGAAGGAACTCGACGGCTTGCCGTGGCCCTTGAGCGCCACCTCCACCATCTTCTCGGTGTCGATGGCGTAGTGCAGGGCCTGACGCACGCGCACGTCGTCGAAGGGCTTGTGCCGGGTGTTGAACATCAGGAACAGGTTGTTCATCCCGGCCCCGCCGGCGACCGTCAGCCCGCCGCTCTCCAACTGCGCGATGTTGGCGTACGGGATGTTGTCCGCGATCTGCGCGCCCGCGCTCGACCCCGAGATCTTCGCGACGCGGGGTGCCGCGTCCACGATCGTCAGCCAGTTCATCTTCCGGAAGGCCGGCTTGCGCGGGCCGTTGTAGTCGTCGAACGCCTCGAAGGTGGTGTTCGACTTCGGGTGGTGCGCGGTCTGCCGGTAGGGCCCCGAGCCGATCGCCTTGCCCTTGATGGCGTCGTCCCAGGCGCCCGGCTGCGAGAACACGTGTCTGGGCATGATCTTGGCGAGGGTCAGCCGCGAAAGCCCGTCCGGGAAGGGGAACTTGAGCACCAGCTCCACCTTCCGCGCGTCGATCTTCCGGACCTCCTTCAGCCAGCTCGCGAAGAAGCCCTTGGCGAGGGTCTGGGTGTCCGGGTCGAGGATCCGTTCGAAGACGAAGACCACGTCGTCGGCGGTCACGGGCTTGCCGTCGTGGAACTTCGCCCCGGCCCGCAGCGTGAACGTCCAGGACGTGCTGCCCGGGTCCTTCGGCACCTCGGTCGCCAGGGCCGGGTACGGCTCGCGGGAGATCGGGTCGGTGTCGAGCAGGCCCTCGTAGATGTGGTTGTTGGCGGCCATGCAGAACGCCGACGCGGTCTGGGTGGGATCCCAGCTGCCGTCGTTGCCGTAGCCGATCACGGCGGTGAGGGTCCGGTCCCGGCCGCCGCCCCCGCCGGTGTCGTTCGTGGACTCCGGCCCGGACGAACAGGCCGACAGCGACGCGGAGACGGCGGCGGCCGCGCCCAGCGCGCCGGTGTACTTCAGGAACTGCCGGCGGTGCGGCGCCGGCACGTCGTGGGTCACGTCGCGCACGGGGTCCTCCAGCGAGAGGTCTGGAAAGGAGACAAGGGAGCGAGCAGCGGAGATACGACGTCCTACGTCCTGCGGTCAGCGCGACGATAGGAGGGGCCGTGGGGGCGGTCAAGGGATCGCACACGAATGGCGTATCTGCCACAGGTCGGACCAATGGCACTGGGAAACGCCGTGAGTTGATGACCTGTCAGGGCCGGTCCGGACCGGGTACCGCCAGAGGTGGGACGTGGGACGTCCGGGGCGCGTACGATGCGGCGCATGTCCGAGGAGCCCAGGACCAGCCGGATACAACGCCAGGTCGTGCAGCTCATCCTCGACCGCAGACTCACCGCCGGTGCGCCGCTGCCCACCGAGGCCGAACTCATGGAGGACCTCGGCGTCAGCCGCAACTCCGTCCGCGAGGCCCTCAAGGCCCTCCAGGCCCTCGACATCGTCGAGATCAGACACGGCTACGGCACCTACGTCGGCCAGGCCTCCCTCACCCCCCTCGTCGACGGCCTGACCTTCCGCACCCTGGCCCGGCACGACGACGACCCCGGCGCCCTCGCCGAGATCCTCCAGGTCCGCGAGGTACTGGAAGAGGGCCTGATCCGCCGGGTCGCGGCGACGGTCACCGAGGCGGAACTGGACCGGCTGGAGGGCGTGGTGACCCGCATGGAGCGCGCGGGCGGCACGGGCCGCTCCTTCCCGGAACTCGACCGCGAGTTCCACGAGATCTTGTACGCCTCCCTCGGCAACGCCCAGCTCCTCGGCGCCTTCTGGACGGTCTTCCGGCGGGTCTCCGGCGCCCGCGGCTGGACCGCCGACCCGTCCCCCGAGATCACGGTCCGCCGCCACCGCGACATCGTCACCGCCCTGCGCGCCCGCGACGTCGAGGGCGCGCAGCGGGCCATGGCGGTGCACTTCCGGGGGATCGAGGCACGGGCGGCACAGGAGTCACGAGGGGTGGGCTGATTCCGCTCCCCGGGGGAGCGGGCACGGAGCATGATGAGGGGCGTGACCCAGCTGTGGAGTGAGAGCGGCGCCGGCGTCCTGAGACTGCCTTCCGGCCGGTTGGTGCGGGGACGAGGTCTCCGGCACCCCATGGACCCCGGCGCGCAGCTTCCCTCCTACGGCGTCTACCTGCTCGGCCGGCAGCCGCCCGGGGTTCCCTGGGAGGCGTGTTGGATCCGCTGGCCCGACTTCCGCCTCCCGTCGGATCGGGCAGCCGCCCGCGAGGTGCTGGCCGAAGCCTGGGAGCGGGCCGCCGGGGAGCGCGTGGAGATCGCCTGCGGCGGAGGACGTGGCCGCACGGGCACGGCTCTGGCCTGCCTCGCGGTCCTGGACGGCGTACCCGGCGAGGAGGCGGTGGCGTACGTGCGCCGGCACTACGACAGGCATGCCGTGGAAACGCCCTGGCAGCGGCGGTTCGTACGCCGGTTCGGTAGGGGATGAGCCCCTCCTCAAACGCTGTTCGGGCGCCTCACCATGAAGATGTCGACCGGATCCTGGGATTCGATCGTGAAGCCGTGGCGTTCGTAGAGGCGGCGGGCCGGGCTGCCCTGGAGGACGTTCAGGCGGACCAGGGCGTTGTCCGCGTCGGTCCGGGTCAGCAGGGTGTGGAGGACCGCCGCTCCGAGCCCTCGGCCCTGGAGGGCCGGGGCGAGATAGAAGTGCTCCAGCCAGTGGCCGTTCTCGTCGGTCTCGGACGGGCGCAGGGCGACGCTGCCCGCGAAGGAGCCGTCGGCCTCGATGATCGAGGTGTGCCGGGCGGAGAAGCCGTCCCGCAGGCGCTGCCTGACCCGGTGTGCGTCGTAGCGGCCCAGGCGCTCCAGATCCGGGCGCATCACCACCGCCCGCAGCTCCGCTATCGGCTCGACATCGGCCGGCTCGGCCGGGCGCATGGTCCAAGACTGTTCCATGGAGGGGGATCGTAGGCGCGAAATCGTCCGCACACCGCTTATCGGCAATCAGCTTTTCGCATTGCCGAACCCCTTTGTGCTGCCCCGCAGTTGTAGGGCACAGACCCCTCCCGAGTGTAGGCGCGGAGCGTCACCGCGGAGATGCGAAGAGTGAAACTCCGAAAGGAGGGGGAGCACGGTGGAGGCACGACACTCGGCGCTCTGCGCCGAAGAAGCGGAGGATGCGGTGAAAGAATTGCGGGCAGAACTCGCCAAGGCCGGAATTATCCTGCCGTCACTGGGGCTCGACCCGGTGAGTCTTGCGCGGGAAGCACCCTGTCCGCTCATGGAATCCGGCGGGTGTTCCGTTCGGACCGCCCGGCGGCTCGCGGCGGTGCCGCGATGAAGCCCCCGGTCGGCGCGTACGTCGTGGACACCCGCAGCGGCCGCATCGGCATCGTCATGGGGCATGAGGGGCCCTACGTGCAGCTGAGGCCGTACGGGGGCGGGAAGGAGTGGGACGCCGATCCCGCTGCCGTCCGGCACGCCACCCCGGCCGAGCGGCTGCGCGCGGCGACGGCGTACGCCAACGCCCGCAGCAGGGGCGAGGTCCCTTGACCTCATGACCCTGCGAGAATGGCGCCATGAGTCTGTTCCGCGACGACGGCATCGTGCTGCGCACCCAGAAGCTGGGTGAGGCGGACCGGATCATCACGCTGCTCACCCGCGGTCACGGACGGGTACGGGCGGTGGCCAGGGGCGTGCGCCGGACGAAGTCGAAGTTCGGTGCGCGCCTCGAACCCTTCTCCCACGTCGACGTGCAGTTCTTCGCCAAGGGAAGCGAGCTGGTCGGGCGCGGGCTGCCGCTGTGCACGCAGAGCGAGACCATCGCCCCGTACGGGGGCGGGATCGTCAGCGACTACGCGCGGTACACCGCCGGGACCGCGATGCTCGAGACCGCCGAGCGGTTCACCGACCACGAGGGGGAGCCGGCCGTGCAGCAGTACCTGCTGCTCGTCGGCGGGCTGCGGACCCTCGCCCGCGGGGAGCACGCGCCGCACCTCGTGCTGGACGCGTTCCTGCTCCGGTCCCTCGCCGTCAACGGCTACGCCCCGAGCTTCACCGACTGCGCGAAGTGCGGTATGCCCGGGCCCAACAGGTTCTTCTCGGTCGCCTCGGGCGGTTCCGTCTGCGCGGACTGCCGGGTGCCCGGCAGCGTCGTACCCTCGCCCCAGGCCCTGGAACTCCTCGGCGCGCTGCTTACGGGAGACTGGGAGACCGCGGACGCCTGCGAGGCGCGGTACGTCCGGGAGGGCAGCGGGCTGGTGTCCGCGTATCTGCACTGGCACATGGAGCGCGGGCTGCGCTCCCTGCGCTACGTCGAGAAGTAAGCGAAGCAAGCGAGCACGAGGAGACGAGAAACACATGGCCGTACGCGGGATCCTGGGGCGGCAGCGCCGGGAGTACAGGACGCCGGAGCCGCACCCGTCCGGCGCGCGGCCGCCGAAGCTCCCCGGGGAGCTCGTACCGCAGCATGTGGCGATCGTCATGGACGGCAACGGGCGGTGGGCGAAGGAGCGGGGCCTGCCGCGCACCGAGGGGCACAAGGTCGGCGCCGAGCGGGTGGTCGACGTGCTCCAGGGCGCCATCGAGATGGGCGTGGGCGCCATCTCCCTGTACGCCTTCTCCACCGAGAACTGGAAGCGTTCGCCGGACGAGGTGCGCTTCCTGATGAACTTCAACCGGGACTTCATCCGCAAGTCCCGCGACCAGCTGGACGAGCTGGGTGTGCGGGTGCGCTGGGTGGGGCGGATGCCCAAGCTGTGGCGGTCCGTGGCCAAGGAGCTCCAGATCGCCCAGGAGCAGACCAAGGGGAACGACCGGCTCACGCTGTACTTCTGCATGAACTACGGCGGGCGCGCCGAGATCGCCGACGCCGCCCAGGCGCTCGCGGCCGATGTGAAGGCCGGGAAGCTCGATCCGTCGAAGGTCAACGAGAAGACCTTCGCGAAGTACATGTACTACCCGGACATGCCGGACGTGGACCTGTTCCTGCGTCCGAGCGGTGAACAGCGCACCTCCAACTACCTGATCTGGCAGAGCGCGTACGCCGAGATGGTCTTCCAGGACGTGCTGTGGCCGGACTTCGACCGCCGGGACCTGTGGCGGGCCTGCCTGGAGTACGCCTCGCGGGACCGCCGCTTCGGCGGGGCCATCCCGAACGAGGAACTGCTGGCCATGGAGGGCAAGCAGCAGTAGGTCTCACGGCCGTTCCGAGATCTGGCGGTCGCGCAGTTCCCTCAGGGGCGCGGGGAACTGCGCGACCGGCCGCTACCGACCCGCACCCCGATGGCCGGGCCTCACCTTCACGGCGAACAACGGCTCAACCGCCGGAGGACTTCGCGCAGTCGGCGCACGTGCCGAAGATCTCCACCGTGTGGGCCACGTTCACGAAGCCGTGCTCGGTGGCGATGGCCTCCGCCCACTTCTCCACGGCCGGGCCCTCGACCTCGACGGCCTTGCCGCAGCCGCGGCACACCAGGTGGTGGTGATGGTCGTCGGTGGAGCAGCGCCGGTAGACGGACTCGCCGTCGGCGGTGCGCAGGACGTCGACCTCGCCGGCGTCGGCGAGGGACTGGAGGGTGCGGTAGACCGTGGTGAGCCCGACCGAGTCGCCCTTGTGCTTGAGCATGTCGTGCAGTTCCTGCGCGCTGCGGAACTCGTCGACCTCGTCCAGGGCCGCCGCCACGGCGGCACGCTGCCTGGTGGCGCGGCCCTTCACGGACGGTCCAGCGGTCGTCACCGTTGCCTCCTCACGTCTGCCTTGCCCGGGCCATTGTGCCAGCCCGGGGCGGGGGCGGTCAGACGCCGACTTCGTCGGCTGTCTCCCGGGTGCCCGGAATCGTGCACTCGGCAGGGTCGTGGGCGGGATCCGCGGCGGTCCGGGCACGGGCGCGGCGGCGGGCCAGCGGAGCCGCGAGCGCCGTCAGCACGACGAAGGCGCCGATGGTCAGCAGCACGATCGTCGCGCCGGGCGGCACGTCCTGGTAGTACGAGGTGACGGTCCCGCCGATCGTCACGCTCACGCCGATGGCGACGGCGATCACGAAGGTCGCGGCGAAGCTGCGGCCGATCTGCTGGGCGGCCGCGACGGGCACCACCATCAGCGCGCTGACCAGCAGCAGGCCGACCACGCGCATAGCCACCGTCACCGTGACGGCCGCGGTGATCGCCGTCAGCAGGTTCAGGGCGCGCACCGGCAGGCCCGTCACCCGGGCGAACTCCTCGTCCTGGCTGACCGCGAACAGCTGCCGGCGCAGGCCGAGGGTGACCAGGACGACGAAGGCGGCCAGCACGCAGATCGCCGTGACGTCCGACTCGGACACCGTAGACAGGGAGCCGAACAGGTACGACGTCAGGTTGGCGTTGGAGCCCGTCGGCGCGAGGTTGATGAACATCACACCGCCGGCCATGCCGCCGTAGAACAGCATCGCGAGGGCGATGTCGCCTCGGGTCCTGCCGTACCAGCGGATCAGCTCCATGAGGACCGCGCCGAGGACGGAGACGAGGGTCGCCATCCACACCGGGGACCAGGTCAGCAGGAAGCCCAGGCCGACGCCGGTCATCGCCACGTGCCCGATGCCGTCGCCCATCAGGGCCTGGCGGCGCTGGACCAGGTAGATCCCCACCGCGGGGGCCGTGATGCCGACCAGGACGGCGGCGAGCAGCGCCCGCTGCATGAAGGCGTAGTCGAGGAAGTCCATCAGCTCAGCAGTCCCGTGCGGATCGGTTCGGCGCCCGCGGGTGCGTGCGGGTGTACGTGGTCGTGGCCGGGGAGGGCGTGCTGCCCGACCGCCTTCGGGGGCGGGCCGTCGTGCACGACACAGCCGTCGCGGAGTACGACCGCCCGGTCGATGAGGGGCTCCAGGGGGCCCAGTTCGTGCAGCACGAGCAGCACGGTCGTGCCCTGCGAGACCTGCTCGCGCAGCGTGTGCGCCAGCACCTCCTGGCTGGCCAGGTCCACACCGGCCATCGGCTCGTCCATGATCAGCAGTTCCGGCTCGGAGGCCAGGGCACGGGCTATCAGGACGCGCTGGTGCTGGCCGCCGGACAGGGCGTTGACCGAGTCCTTGGCCCGGTCGGCCATGCCGACGAGCTCCAGCGCCTGCCGCACGGCCGTGTGGTCCGCCTTGCGCAGCACGCCGAAGCGGGCCCGGGACAGCCGGCCGGAGGAGACCACCTCGGTCACCGTGGCGGGCACGCCGCCCGCGGCCGTGGTGCGCTGCGGGACGTAGCCCACGCGGTGCCAGTCCCGGAACCGCCTACGGTCCGTGCCGAACAGCTGGATCTCACCGGCGCCGGTCTGCACCTGGCCGATGATGCTGCGCACGGCCGTGGACTTGCCGGAGCCGTTCGCGCCGAGCAGCGCGACGACCTCGCCGTGGTGCACGGTGAGGTCGATGCCGCGCAGGACGGGGCGCGAGCCCAGGTCCGCGCGGACGCCGCGCAGGGATATGACGGGCTCGGTCATGCCGTCCTCCGATGGGTCGATCACTTGGCTCCCAGAGCCGTCTGCAGGGCCTTGAGGTTGGCTTCCATGACCTGGAAGTAGTCGTCGCCGCGGGACTTGTCCGTGATGCCCTCGAGCGGGTCGAGGACGTCCGTCTTCAGGTTGGCGTCCCGGGCCAGGGTCTTCGCGGTCTTGTCGGAGACCAGTGTCTCGTAGAAGACGGTGGTGACGCCGTCGGCCTTGGCCTCCTGCTGGAGCTCCTTGACCCGGGCGGCGCTGGGCTCGCTCTCGGGGTCGAGGCCGGAGATGGCCTCCTGGGTGAGGCCGTAGCGCTCGGCGAGGTAGCCGAAGGCGGCGTGGTTGGTGAAGAAGACCTTGGTCCTGCTGTTCTTCAGGCCGTTCTCGAAGTCGCCGTTGAGCCCGTTCAGCTTCTCGACCAGGGCCGCGGTGTTCTTCCTGTAGTCGGCCGCGTGGTCCGGGTCGGCCTTCTCGAACGCCTTGCCGACGCCCTCGGCGACCTCGGCGTACTTCACCGGGTCCAGCCAGACGTGCGGGTCGCGGGCGTGCTCCTCCTCCTCGGCGTGGCCTTCCTCCTCGGCGTGCCCCTTCTCGCCCTCGTGGCTGTGCTCGGTGTTGCCGTGGTCCTCGAGGGTCGTCAGGGTGGCCGCGTCGATCTTCGTCTTGATGCCGGTCTGCGAGACCGCCTCGTCGACGGCGGGCTGGAGGCCCTTGAGGTAGAGCGCAGCGTCGGCCTCTTCGAGCTGGGCCCGCTGCTTGGTGCTGATCTCCAGGTCGTGCGGCTCCTGGCCGGGTTCGGTCAGGCTGGTGACGTTCGCGTGGTCGCCGCCGATCTGCTCGGCGAGGAACGCCATCGGGTAGAACGACGCGACGACGTCGAACTTGTCGGTGTTGCCCGTCGCCGCGCTGTCGCTGGAGCAGGCGGAGAGGGCACCGAGGCCGAGAGCGGTGGCCGCGGTGACCGCGGTGGCGGGTATGAGGCGTCGTCGTACGTTCATGACACTCATTTTCAACAAATATGGAAACCGTTGTCAACAAACCGGCTGAGCGGGTTCCGGGAGGGGGCCTGGCGGTCGCGGAGGGGGAGCGATTTGATTGAGGGGGCGCCCCCGCCGGTAACCTGAAGCATTCGCTGGAAGCAACTCGCTTCGTCGCCCGTCGTCGTAATGAAGAGAGCACCGTGGCCGCCGACAAGATCGACACCATCGTCAGCCTGAGCAAGCGCCGTGGCTTCGTATTCCCCTGTAGTGAGATCTACGGCGGTCAGCGCGCCGCTTGGGACTACGGCCCCCTGGGTGTCGAGCTCAAGGAGAACCTCAAGCGCCAGTGGTGGCGCTACATGGTGACGTCGCGCGAGGACGTCGTGGGCATCGACTCGTCCGTGATCCTGGCCCCCGAGGTCTGGGTCGCCTCCGGCCACGTCGCCACCTTCACGGACCCGCTGACCGAGTGCACCTCCTGCCACAAGCGGTTCCGCGCGGACCACCTGGAGGAGGCGTACGAGGAGAAGAAGGGCCGCGCCCCCGAGAACGGCCTCGCCGACATCAACTGCCCCAACTGCGGCAACAAGGGCCAGTTCACCGAGCCCAAGCAGTTCTCGGGCCTGCTGTCCACGCACCTCGGCCCGACCCAGGACTCCGGCTCCATCGCCTACCTGCGGCCCGAGACCGCGCAGGGCATCTTCACCAACTTCTCCCAGGTGCAGACCACCTCCCGCCGCAAGCCGCCGTTCGGCATCGCCCAGATGGGCAAGTCGTTCCGCAACGAGATCACGCCGGGCAACTTCATCTTCCGCACCCGCGAGTTCGAGCAGATGGAGATGGAGTTCTTCGTCAAGCCGGGCGAGGACGAGAAGTGGCAGGAGTACTGGATGGAGCAGCGCTGGAACTGGTACACCGGTCTCGGCCTGCGTGAAGAGAACATGCGGTGGTACGAGCACCCGAAGGAGAAGCTCTCCCACTACTCCAAGCGCACCGCCGACATCGAGTACCGCTTCCAGTTCGGCGGCAGCGAGTGGGGCGAGCTGGAGGGCGTCGCCAACCGCACCGACTTCGACCTCGGCGCCCACTCCAAGGCCTCCGGCCAGGACCTCACCTACTTCGACCAGGAGGCCGGTGAGCGCTGGACCCCGTACGTCATCGAGCCCGCGGCCGGTGTCGGCCGCGCGATGCTGGCGTTCCTCCTCGACGCCTACGTCGAGGACGAGGCGCCCAACGCCAAGGGCAAGATGGAGAAGCGCACCGTGCTGCGCCTCGACCCGCGCCTGGCGCCGGTGAAGGTCGCGGTGCTGCCGCTGTCCCGGAACCCGGAGCTGTCCCCGAAGGCCAAGGGCCTCGCCCAGGCGCTGCGCCAGAACTGGAACATCGAGTTCGACGACGCCGGCGCGATCGGCCGCCGCTACCGCCGCCAGGACGAGATCGGCACGCCGTTCTGCGTGACCGTCGACTTCGACACGCTGGAGGACAACGCGGTCACCGTCCGCGAGCGTGACTCGATGAAGCAGGAGCGTGTCTCCCTCGACCAGATCGAGGGCTACCTGGCGGCCCGCCTGGTCGGCTGCTGATCGCCCCTGGGCCCACGACGGTGCCGGGTTCCTCTGCGGAGGGGCCCGGCACCGCCGCGTTTCAGTGGCGGGATTGGTCCTCCAGCGCCGCTGCCGATTGGCCCTGTTCCCGGGACCGGCGCGGCGCCAGGGTGAGCCCATGAGCATCGCGTTTCTGCTGACCACTCTCGTCGTCGTCGCCACGCCGGGCACCGGAGTCGTCTACACCCTCGCCGCCGCGCTCTCCCGGGGCCGGCGCGCGAGTGTCGTCGCGGCCGTCGGGTGCACGCTCGGGATCGTGCCGCATCTGCTGGCCACGGTCACCGGGGTCGCCGCCCTGCTGCACGCCGGCGCGACCGCCTTCCAGGTGCTGAAGTACGCCGGGGTCGCCTACCTCCTGTACATGGCGTGGGCGACGGTGCGGGACAAGGACGCGCTCGTGGTGGAGGAGCGGTCGGCGCCGGTGTCCGCGCGGCGGGTGATCGTGCGGGGTGTGCTGATCAACATCCTCAACCCGAAGCTGACGATCTTCTTCTTCGCGTTCCTGCCGCAGTTCGTGAGTCCCGGGGAGCCGCACGCGGTGGCGCGGATGGTGGGGCTCGGCGGGGTGTTCATGCTGACGACCTTCGCCGTGTTCGCCGCGTACGGGGTGCTGGCCGCGTCGGTGCGCAGCCATGTGGTCGGGCGGCCCCGGGTGATGGCGTGGCTGCGGCGCGGCTTCGCCGGGTCGTTCCTGGCGCTGGGGGCGAAGCTGGCGTTCACGGCGCGGTAGCCGAGAGTTCGGAGCAGGGGTGACAAGTATCGAATGACAGATATTGAATTCTGTCAGCTGTCATGGCACAGTGGACGGCATGACGATGCGAACCCGAACCCTCGGAACCACCGGCCCCCAGGTCTCCGCCCTCGGTCTCGGCTGCATGGGCATGTCCGCGCTGTACGGCGAGGCGGACCGGGCCGAGTCCATCGCGACCCTCCACGCGGCGCTCGAAGCGGGCGTCACCCTGCTGGACACCGGCGACTTCTACGGCATGGGCCACAACGAGATGCTGATCGGCGAGGCCCTGCGCGCGGCCCCGGCCACCCGGCGTGAACAGGCCCTGGTCAGCGTGAAGTTCGGCGCCCTGCGCGACCCGGACGGCGGCTGGTCCGGCTACGACGGCCGGCCCGCCGCCGTGAAGAACTTCGCCGCCTACTCCCTCCAGCGGCTCGGCGTCGACCACATCGACGTCTACCGCATCGCCCGCCTCGACCCCGACGTGCCGATCGAGGAGACGGTCGGCGCGATCGCGGAACTGGTCGAGAAGGGCTACGTGCGGCACATCGGCCTCAGCGAGGTCGGCGCCGAGACGATCCGGCGGGCCGCCGCCACCGCGCCGATCTCCGACCTCCAGATCGAGTACTCCCTCATCTCACGCGGCATCGAGGACGAGATCCTCCCCACCACGCGCGAGCTGGGCATCGGCATCACGGCGTACGGCGTGCTCTCCCGGGGCCTGATCTCCGGCCACTTCACCGCCGACCGGCAGCTCGGCACGGGCGACTTCCGGGCGATGTCCCCGCGCTTCCAGGGGGACAACCTCCGGCACAACCTGAACCTCGTCGAGGCGCTGCGGAAGATCGCCGAGCAGAAGGGCGTCAGCGTCGCGCAGATCGCCATCGCCTGGGTGCTCTCGCGCGGTGAGGACGTGGTGCCCCTGGTCGGCGCCCGACGCCGCGACCGGCTCGGCGAGGCCCTGGGAGCGCTGGACGTCACGCTGGACGCGGCCGACCTGGCCGCGATCGAGGAGGCCGTGCCCGCCGGCGCCGCCGCCGGTGACCGCTACCCGGCGGCCCAGATGGCGCACCTCGAGAGCTGAACCGCGCTGCGGGTACGGTCTGGGCATGGCACCGACCAGCGAGACCCTGACCGCCGAGCGCATCCTGGAGGCGACCGAGGAGGTGCTGCGCCGCCACGGCCCGGCCAAGGCCACCGTGGTGGACGTGGCCCGCGCGCTCGGCGTCAGCCACGGCAGCGTCTACCGTCACTTCCGCACCAAGGCGGCGCTGCGCGAGGCCGTCACCAAGCGCTGGCTGGACCGCACCTCCGTGGAGCTGTCCGGGATCGTCGCCGCGGACCGCGACCCGGAGGCCCGGTTGCGGGACTGGCTCACCACGCTGTTCGCCGCGAAGCGCCGCAAGGCGGGCGACGATCCGGAGCTGTTCGCCACGTACACGGTCCTCACCGGCGAGAACGGCACGGTGGTCGGCGAGCACATCGCCGACCTGACCGCTCAGCTGACCCGGATCGTCGAGGCGGGCGTGCAGTCCGGCACCTTCGCCGCCACGACCGACCCCGGGGCGACCGCCCGCGCCCTCTTCCACGCCACGGGCCGCTTCCACGACCCGTGCTACGCCCGGGAGTGGGAAGAACCCGGCATCGAGGCGGACTTCACGGCGGTCATGGACCTCGTGGTCCGGGGGCTGCGGCCCTAGGGCGCGCCCCTTCGGCCGGCGCCGGGTCCAGGGGAGGACGCACCTCGGTGCTCACCTGTCAGGTCAGCGCGGGCGCCACGGCGAATCCGCGGTCGGGGATGGCCAGATAGCGCCGGTTGAACCGGACGAACGGCTCGATGAGCAGGTCGACGAAGACCAGGAACGCCACCGTGCCGATGCCGACCGGGCCGCCCAGCAGCCACCCGGACACCAGAAGGGCGCCCTCGATCAGGCCCTTCCCGCACCAGAAGGGCCACTTCCACCGCTGCCGTGCGGTGATGGCCACCAGGTCGATCGCGCGGATGCCGAAGCCGCTCATGATGATCAGGGCCGAGGCGTACGCGCAGAACAGTGCCCCGAGCAGCATCAGCGGGTATCCGCCGAGCCCCAGATGTCCGGCGAGTCCTACCCACTGGTGGATGTCGATCAGGGTGCCGCAGAGGAAGAAGGTCAGGAACGGGGAGAGCACCGGGCGCCGTCTGTTCCACACGGCCCATACGCCGATGCAGACGAGCGCCACTGCCGCCTGGCAGACGCCGATCGTCAGGGGCAGGTGTTCGAGGACTCCCAGCGCGAACACGTCGAGGGGGTCGGTCCCCAGATGGGACTGGATGAAGAAGTGGGCACCCACCGAGAAGAGCAGACAGCCGGCCAGGTAGACGAGTGCCGGGTGCCGTACCTTTCCGTTCGGCGGTTCGCCCTGGTGTCCGTCGTTGTGTATGAGGTCGTTCGTACCGGTCATACGGTCCTCCAGGTCGTGAAGAACTCGGCCGTGACGGTGAGGGAGAGCTTGACGGCGCGTCGATGCAGGCGTGCGCGCCGAATGCCATCGCGAAGACCTGGGGCCGCACGTCGGAGGCCGCACCGAGTCCGATGGCCAGTCCGCACGGAAATCCGTTATGGGCAACGCTGCGGACGTACAGGAGGCGGGGGTTCGATATCCCGACGGATCGCCTCAACCGGGCAGATCGGCGATTTATCCTTGCCGTCCATGCATGGTTCAGCGAGCACGAAGGTCAAAATTTCCTCCATGGCAATCGACCTGCTCACGTGCGCCGCACAGACGCCACACAAGAGGGCCCGATGAATAATTCCACGCATTCGACGGGCAATATTGATCGATCCAGCCCGTGGCTGCGCAAAGGTTAGTCGAGCATTCGAGTTGACGTCCAGAAGTCATTCGGTCGGCAATCAGCCAATCCATCATCTGCCACAGGATTGTCTGAAAGGGAACCTCGGCTGGCCCGAAACGGGCCGGAGACCGTCTCTCCCGGCCCCTGGGCGATCGCCGTACCGGGTGCGCCCCGGCCGGGAGGGGCACAGGATGGGACGTGAGGGGGTCGCCGCGCGGGGGCGCTGAGAAGGAGATGGCGATCGTGGATCTCATACTGCGCCCGGGCACCGCGGACGATGCCGCGGAGTGCGGAAGGATCTGCTACGAGGCCTTCGCCGGCATCGCCGAGGAGCACGCTTTCCCACCCGACTTCCCGAGCCCCGACGTGGGGGTCGCGGTGATCGAGGGAGCCCTGACGCATCCGGGCTTCTACAGTGTCGTCGCCGAGCTCGACGGGCGGATCGTGGGCAGCAACTTCCTCGACGAACGCTCGACCGTCGTCGGGGTCGGGCCCATCACCGTCGACCCCGGCGTGCAGAACGCGGGCGTGGGCCGCCGCCTGATGCGGGACGTGATGGAGCGGGCCGACGAACGCGGGGCGCCGGGCATCCGGCTGTTGCAGAGCGGCTACCACAACAGGTCGTTCTCGCTGTACATGAGCCTGGGCTTCGTCCACCGGGCCACGATGGCCTGCGTGCAGGGCCCGCCGATCGGGCGTGAGATGCCCGGCTACACGGTGCGGGAGGCCACGGACGCGGACCTCGGCGCCTGCAACGAGGTGTGCCGGCAGGTCCACGGCGTCGACCGTGGTGGCGAGGTCGCCGACGGGCTCAAACAGGGCACCGCCCGGGTCGTCGAGCGCGCGGGACGCGTCACCGGGTACGCCACCGACCTCGCCTTCTTCGCGCACGCCGTCGGCGAGACGACCCCGGACCTCCAGGCCCTGATCGCCGCCGCCCCGCAGTTCGCCGGCCCGGGCATCCTCGTCCCCACGAGCGACAGCGTGCTGCTGAGGTGGTGCCTGGCCAACGGCCTCAAGATCGTGCAGCTGATGAGCCTGATGACCATCGGCCTGTACAACCAGCCCGACGGGGCGTACCTGCCCTCGATCCTCTACTAGGGGCTCTTCGGTACCGGACCCGTCCGGTCGCTCACGCCGCCGTCGGGTCCACCGTCGCCTGGTGGGCCTCCGCCAGGTGCTCCTCGGCCTTCAGCCAGGGCAGGAACTGGGCGCCTCTGCGCCAGCCGCAGGTGTCGCATCTGATCGTGCGCTGCACGCCGGTGCGCCGCACCCGCACCACGTGCTCGCGGCCGTGCTGGTCCCAGCGGCTGACCTTGCTGGTGTCGATCTGCGCCATGACGCCTCCCGCGTCCAGGAATCCGGCGGATCCGGTCCGCTCGCAGCAAGGAGTGTGCTGCAAGACCAACATCAACAGGGTTTTCCCGGACGCGAGTTATCAGGCCGTGAGACACCTCAAACGATCGTGCGCGGCAGCCGGAGACTCAGCGCGCCGGTCAGCACCACTCCGCCGAGCTGCACCAGCAACGTCGTGACCAGGGCGTCCCGCATGCCCATCCCCGGGACCAGGGACAGGAACAGCGTGCCCAGGGTCGCCACCCCGAGTGCCAGTGCCGACTGCTGAGTGGTGATCATCACTCCGCTGCCGACACCGGCGCGGGCGGCCGGCACCTCGGAGAGGATGACCCGGTAGACGACGGGGAGTTGCAGCGCCTGGCCCGCGCCGGCGACCGCCGCCCCCGGGAGCAGCTCGACGAAGCCGAGGTGCGGCCAGAAGCGCCAGGCGGCCAGTGCCATCAGCGCCAGGCCCAGACCCTGGAGCGCGGCGCCCGCCGTCACCACCCGCGTGCCGTACCGGGCGACCAGCCGCGGGCCCAGCAGCGAGAAGACGAAGAACACCACCGCCAGCGGCGCGAGCGCCAGGCCCGCGGCGACCGGGTCGAGCCCGGCGCCCTGCTGCAGCGCCACGGCGATCACGAACATGAAGCCGCTGAAGCCGATGGAGAAGGGCAGCACCAGCAGCAGTCCGCGGCGCAGGGAGGTGAGCGCGAACAGGCTCGGCGGGACCAGCGGCGTACGGCCCTCGCGGTCGGCCCGCCGCTCGACCACGTAGAACGCCGCCGCCGCGAACGGGAACGCCGCCAGCGACAGCCATGTCCACAGCGGCCAGCCCGCCGCCCGGCCCTCGGTGAGCGGCACCAGCAGCGTCAGGAGCGAGGCCGCCAGGAGGACCGTGCCCGGGACGTCGACCGGCTCCGGCCGCGTGGACCGGGTCTCGGGGACCGCGCGGACGGCCAGGACCAGCCCGGCGAGGACGACCGGCACGTTGACGAGGAACACCGAGCGCCAGCCGGTCCCCGCGATGTCGGCGGCCACCAGGACCCCGCCGAGGATCTGCCCGGCCACCATGGACAGCCCCGCGGTGGCGCCGTACAGGCCCATGGCCTTCGCCCGCCGCGGGCCCGTCGTGGTCGCCTGGATGGTGGCCAGCACCTGCGGCAGCATCGCGGCGGCCGACGCGCCCTGCGCGACCCGGGCCGCGACCAGCGACCAGGCGCCGGGCGCCAGTCCGCACGCCAGCGAGGTCAGCCCGAAGGCCGCCATGCCGACGAGGAACAGCCGCCGCCGGCCGAACAGGTCACCGAGCCGTCCGCCGAGGACCAGCAGCACGGCGTACGACACCCCGTACCCGGCGACGACGAGTTCGAGGACCGACTCGCTCGCGGCGAGGTCGGCGCCGATGGTGGGCAGGGCGACGTTCACGATGAAGAAGTCGATGAGCGGCAGTGCCGCGGCCAGCAGCACTGTGAACAGTCCGAGCCCGCCGAGCACGGGAGCCGGAGCGGCGGGGGAGCGGACGGGACGTGAGGTGAGGGATTCCGTGGTCACGTCATCAGCCTGCGGCGGCGCTCAGGCTGGTACCAGAGTGTTCTTATCCTGGTAGCAGCGCCACCTGGAAACAGGGTCCGGGCAGCGGCAGGCTGAAGGGTATGACGACCATGGCACAGGAGACAGCGGCCCATCCGCCCGAGGCGTCCGGCGACGCGGACGTCCGGCGGCACGAGCTGGCGGCGTTCCTGCGCAGCCGCCGGGAGCGGATCGCCCCCGAGCAGGTCGGCCTGCCCCGCGGCCGCCGGCGCCGTACGCCGGGTCTGCGCCGCGAGGAGGTCGCCCAGCTCTCCGCCGTGGGCGTCACCTGGTACACGTGGCTGGAGCAGGCCCGGGACATCCAGGTCTCCGTGCAGGTCCTCGACGCGCTGGCCCGCGCGCTGCTGCTCGACCCGAGCGAGCGCGCCCACCTCTTCCGGCTGGCCGGGGCCGCCGACCCGACGCCGGCGACCACGTGCCCGTCGGTCACGCCTGCGATGCGGGCGGTGCTGGAGCAGGTCGAGCCGTTCCCGGCGTGCCTCCAGAACAGCCGGTACGACATCCTCGCCCACAACCGCACGTACGGGCTGCTGCTGTGCGACCTGGACGCGGTGCCGCCCGAGGACCGCAACTGCATGGTCCTTTCCTACACGCACGCCGAGTGGCAGTCGTCGATCGTGCACCTGGAGGAGACGCAGCGGCTGATGGCCGCGCGCTTCCGGGCCGCGATGGCCGGTCATCTCGCCGAGCCCGCCTGGACGATGCTCCTGAAGCGACTGCGCACGGAGTCGCCCGCCTTCCGCACGGCCTGGGACCGCCACGAGGTCGTCGCCCACCGCACCAAACGCAAGGAGTTCCGCAACCGCCACGTCGGCCGCATCACCGTCGACCACACGGACTTCTGGCTGACACCGGGGACGGGCCCGCGGATCGTCACCTACGTCCCGGCCGACCAGGACTCGCGAGAGCGCCTGGAGAGGCTGCAAGCCATGGCGCTGAGCAGAGAATCCGACCTTCAGGGGCGCGGGGAACCGCACGACCAGCCACGACTCACCCGCAGCTAGGCACGCTCCGCGGCTGCCACCACATCCCGCACCTCCGCCGCCTCCAGCCTTTCAGCCGTCCGCTCGGCAGTCCCCCGAGCCCAGCGCCCACTGCTCACCGCCCCCAGCACCAGCACCGCGAGACCGCACGCCGCGATGATCCACCAGCCCGGCCGCGCGGCCGGCACGAACACCTCGCGGTACGAGGACGCGCCCACGCCGGAGGCGAGCACCGCGCCCACCACCGCGACGCCGAGCGTCTGGCCGAGCTGGCGGCTCGTGGAGGCGACGGCCGCGGCGACGCCCGCCTGGGCGCGTGGCATGCCGGAGACCGCCGTGTTGGTGATCGGCGCGTTGACGAAACCGAAGCCGATGCCGAACAGGACGTACCCAGCGAAGAGGGTGGTGTCGGAGGTCTCGGCCTCGAACGCGGCGAAGAGCAGGCCGCTGACCGTCATCGCGCAGCCCGCGACCAACAGCGGCAGACGCGGGCCCCGGCTGCCGACCAGGCGGCCGGAGAGCGGGGCGCACAGGAACGTCGGGGCCGCCATCGGCAGCATCCACAGGCCCGCCTCCAGGGCGTTCAGACCGCGGACGTTCTGCAGGTACAGCGTGGACAGGAACAGGAAGCCGCCGAGCGCGGCGAACGCGCTGACCGCGATCACCGTCGCCCCGCTGAACGGCGCCGAGCGGAAGAAGCGCAGGTCGATCAGCGGCTGCGCGCGCCGTGGTTCGTACCACAGCAGGCCGATCAGCGCGGCCAGGGCGACGACGGCCGCCGGGGCGATGGAGGCGAACGGCGTGCTCGGCGCCTCGATGATCGCGTACGTGAGCGTGCCGAACAGCGCGATCACCAGGAGCTGCCCGACCGGGTCCGGGCGGCGGGCCCTCGGTGCGCGGGACTCGGGGACGAAGCGCAGGGTGAGCAGGAGGGCGGCGAGCCCGACGGGCAGGTTGATCCAGAAGATCGAGCGCCAGCCGACCGACTCGACCAGGAGCCCCCCGACCAGCGGGCCGGCGGCCATCGAGATGCCGACGACCGCGCC
Source organism: Streptomyces sp. SID5464 (assembly GCF_009862985.1). NCBI lineage: Bacteria > Bacillati > Actinomycetota > Actinomycetes > Kitasatosporales > Streptomycetaceae > Streptomyces > Streptomyces sp. SID5464. The sequence continues at coordinate 175,329 of NZ_WWIQ01000076.1, forward strand.
CCACGCGCCGATCGCGCGGGCCCGCTCGCGCGGGTCGGTGAAGGTGTTGGTGATGATCGACATGGCGACCGGGTTCAGCATCGAGCCGCCCACCGCCTGCACCATCCGGAAGGCGACCAGCGCCTGAAGGTTCGGCGCGAGGGAGCACAGCACCGAGCCGAGGGTGAAGACGATCAGGCCCGCCATGAAGACGCGCTTGCGGCCGATCCGGTCGGCCGTGGAGCCCGCGAGCATCAGCAGCGAGGCCAGGACCAGGGTGTACGCGTCGATGGTCCACTGCAGGCCCGACGTACTCGCGTGCAGGTCCTGCTGCATCGACGGCAGGGCCACGTTCAGGACCGTGTTGTCCAGGCTCACGATCAGCAGGCTCATGCAGCAGATCGCGAGCACCAGCATGCGGCGGCGGGGGCTGAGCTCGGGCATGGGCTCCATCGTACGCCGATTTCGATAGTGTGGCTAACTAATGAATTTTGCCTTTTCATTGCACGGCACAATGGAGGCATGTCCACGCCCCTCCGGATCGGCCCGCACACCGTCCAGCCGCCCGTCGTCCTGGCTCCCATGGCCGGGATCACCAACGCGCCCTTCCGCACCCTGTGCAGAGAGTTCAGCGGCGGCAAGGGCCTGTTCGTCAGCGAGATGATCACCACCAGGGCGCTGGTCGAGCGCAACGAGAAGACGATGCAGCTCATTCACTTCGACGCGAGTGAGCGCCCCCGGTCCATCCAGCTGTACGGAGTGGACCCGGCGACCGTCGGCAAGGCCGTCCGCATGATCGCGGAGGAGGACCTCGCCGACCACATCGACCTGAACTTCGGCTGCCCGGTGCCCAAGGTGACCCGGAAGGGCGGCGGGTCCGCGCTCCCGTACAAGCGGCATCTGCTGCGTGCCATCCTGCGCGAGGCGGTCAGCGGCGCCGGCGAGCTGCCCGTGACGATGAAGATGCGCAAGGGCATCGACGACGACCACATCACCTACCTCGACGCGGGCCGGATCGCCGTCGAGGAGGGCGTCACCGCCATCGCCCTGCACGGCCGCACGGCCGCCCAGCACTACGGCGGCACCGCCGACTGGGACGCCATCGCCCGCCTGAAGGAGCACGTGCCGGAGATCCCCGTGCTCGGCAACGGCGACATCTGGTCGGCCGAGGACGCCCTGCGGATGGTCCGGGAGACCGGCTGCGACGGAGTGGTCGTGGGGCGCGGATGTCTCGGGCGGCCCTGGCTGTTCGCGGACCTGGTGGCCGCCTTCGAGGGCCGTGAGGACTACCGCAGGCCCACCCTCCGGGAAGTCGCCGACGTCATGGTCCGGCACGCCACGCTGCTCGGCGAGTGGATCGGGGACGAGTCGCGGGGCGTGATCGACTTCCGCAAGCACGTCGCCTGGTACCTGAAGGGCTTCGCGGTCGGCTCCGAGATGCGCAAGCGGCTCGCGATCACCTCGTCGCTCGAAGAGCTGCGGGCCGGTCTCGACGAGCTGGACCTCGACCAGCCCTGGCCCGTCGGCGCCGACGGGCCCCGGGGCCGTACGTCCGGCAACAACCGGGTGGTGCTGCCGGACGGCTGGCTCAAGGACCCGTACGACTGCGCGGGCATCAGCGAGGACGCGGAGCTGGACACCTCCGGCGGCTGATCAGCCGGCCGAGGGGTGCGGTGTGGAGCCGAACGCCCTGAGGAAGCGGTCGCGGAACGCGCTCATCTTCCAGACGGGGGCGTCGCGGTCCGGCTTGAGGCCTTCCGTCCAGTTCCAGTCCGCGACCTGGTCGAGGACCTTCGGGTCCTTCGCGACGATCGACACCGGCACGTCCCGGCTGGCGCGGTTGCCGCTGACCCGGGCGATGGGCTGGTGGTCACCGAGGAAGACCAGGACGGTGTCGTCGGTGCCGTAGCGCTCCAGCCACTGGGTGAGGCTGGTGACCGAGTACTGGATGGACTTGCCGTACTCCTGCCGGGACCTGGTGGTGTCGGTGATGACGTCGGCGGCCTTCTCGCCGGACTTCTGGATGGCGTCGAAGACCGAGCCGTCGCCCAGTTCGTCCCAGCCGACCGTCTTCGGGATGGGCGCCCAGGGCTGGTGGCTGGAGGTCAGGATGACGAACGACATCAGCGGCTTGTCGCGCTTCTCGCCGTGCACCTGGCGCTGGAACGCCTCCAGCGCGTACTGGTCGGGCATCGTCGACCAGCTGAACTTCGGGCCCCGGTAGCCCAGGTCGAAGGCGTCGTAGAGCTTGTCGAGGCCGTACCACTTCTCCTCCGGCCAGCCCTTCTGCACGCCCGGCATCACACCGACCGTGTCCCAGGCGCCGGTCTTCTGGAACGCCTTGGTGAGGGTGAGGTGGTCGCCCGCGGTGACCGTGCGGTAGCGGCGCTGGTTGTCGATCCACAGGCCGGACATGGTCGTGGAGTGGCCGAGCCAGCTGCTGCCGCCGTAGGTCGCCGAGGTCAGCCAGCCGCTGCGGGCGTGGAAGCCGGCCTTCGCCAGGGCCTCGGTGCTCGTGTCGAGGGTGCGGTCGACGCCGGGTGCCATGATCGGGTCCTCGACGGCGCTGCGGCCGTAGCTCTCGATGAACGTGAAGATCACGTCCTTGCCGCGCAGGTCGGGCAGGAGCTGACCGGGCGGGGTGTTGCCGAAGGTGTCCGCCTTCGACTGCCGCACGAACGCCGCCTCGTCCCGCAGCGACTCCACCGTCCGCTGCGCGTGCACCCGGAGGGCCCCGGCACCGCGCTCGGAGGCGATCGGGCCGCCGAACAGCGTCAGGCCGAGGGCGGAGCAGGTGACCCAGACGGTGCCGGCGAGCAGGGCGCCCTTGGTCGCCCGGATCCGGTGGCGGGCCAGTACGTCGCCGAGCCGGATCGTCGCCGCGACCATGACGGCCGCCACGAGCAGGACGAGCACGACCGCGCCGACGGCGGCGGCGGTCGCGACGCCGGCGCCCAGCGTGTCCTCGACGTACGCCCGGGCATCCGGGAGCAGGTCCCAGTCCAGCGCGGCGTTGAAGCCCCGGCCCAGGTACTCGTTGAACCCCATGTCGAGCAGGTTCACCGTGGTCAGCGCGGCCAGACCGAGCCCGTACAGCACCGCCGCCGCCAGCCGGGCCCGGCGCGGCAGCACCAGCATCACGACGGCTCCGACGACCGCCTCCGCCGGGATCCGCGCGAAGCGCTCCGGCTCGACGGCGGGCAGGGTGTTGGGCAGGAGCAGCGCCCCGAGGACCAGGACGGCGGCGAGGGCGGTGGTGGTCAGGCGGAGGGCACGGGCGGCCCGGGGGTGACGGGTGCGCCAGGTGCGGAGGGGGGTGAGGCGGGAGCCGGGGGCGGGAGTCCCCCCTTCCTCTGGGATGACCTCCTGCTGCGTCTCGGGTTCGTCCTCCGAGCTGCCCGGCTGCGACGGCTGGCGGAAGCGTGTGAAGACAGGCACCCGGAGGTCCTTCCCGTACGAAACCCGGTGGGGTGGCGGACCCGCGTGGGGGTACGGGTCCGCCGCAGTTCCGTACGGGGCGCCCGGCAGGCGCGTTCAGCCCACCGGGCCAGCGCTCGGCAAACACCGGGCAAACGCCCGGCCAACTGGCCCTCAGGCGCCGCCGACCGCCGTGAGCAGGGCCAACGGGGCCGACGCCGACCGGGATTCACGTACGCACGCGTGCGGGTACGGCACCGGCTCGGGGTGGGTGTCGCGGCCGTAGCCCGCGAGGACCTCCGGCAGCCGGTGGCCGGTCGCGCTCGCCGCGTCGACCAGGCCGCGGGCGATCGCGCGGGCCTCGTCGTGCAGCCCGTAGCGGGCCAGGCCCAGCGCGATCAGCGCGTTGTCGTGCGGCCAGACCGAGCCGCGGTGGTAGGAGAGCGGGTGGTAGGCGGGCTGGCCGGCGGCCAGGGTGCGCACGCCCCAGCCGGAGAAGAAGTCCGGCTCCAGCAGGCGTCGGCCGACCTGCTCGCCGTACTCCTTGTCCAGCAGGCCCGACCACAGCAGATGCCCGGCGTCGGAGGCGAGCGCGTCGACCTGTCCGCCCCGGCCGTCGAGCGCGAGTGCCGGGAAGGAGTGCTCCGGCATCCAGAAGTCCCGCTGGAAACGGTCGCGCAGGTCACCGGCCGCCTGCTCCAGCAGGTCCGCGTACGTCCCGTCCTGCCAGACCGTGCGCGCGAGCCACGCCGTGCGGCGCAGCGCGTCGTACGCGTAGCCCTGGGCGCCCGCGGCCGTCACCGGGCCGTTGGGGCGGGTGCCTTCGGCGGAGCAGATGGCGCCGGGGGAGTCCTTCCAGTTCTGGTTGGCGAGGCCGCCCCGGTCGGCGCGGTACACGAGGTAGCCGCGCGAGGTCAGGCCGCCGTGGTCGAGCATCCAGCCGACCGCCGCCCGGGCATGCGGCTCCAGACGGCGGGCCAGGCCGGTGTCGCCGGTCTGCTCGGTGTACGCGCCGAGCAGGACGAGGAACAGGGGCGTGGCGTCGACCGAGCCGTAGTAGCGGCCGTAGGGGACCTGGCCGAAGTGCGCCAGTTCGCCGTGCCGCACCTCGTGCACGATCTTCCCGGGCTGGGCGACCTCGCTGGCACCGGCGTCCGTGGCCTGGGTCGCGGCGAGCGCGGGCAGGGTGGCGGCGGCCAGCCGGGGCCGGTAGGGCAGGGCGAACAGCGAGGTCAGCAGCGCGTCCCGGCCCAGCAGGGTCAGGAACCAGGGGGCACCGGCGGCCGGGACGCGCAGTTCCTCCCCGTCCGGGCCCGTCGCCGGGACCTGGAGCGCGGCCAGGTCGGCGAGACCCCGGGTGCAGGCAGCGGACAGCTCCGGCCAGCCGGCCGGCAGGGCCACGCCCTCCATGAACCGGCCTTCCCGGGCGAGGAGTTGCTGCTGGAGGGCGGCGGGGGAGCGGGGCACGCGCAGGGCGCGCTTGTCGCCGTGCGGGCGGGCCATGACCCGCAGGACCAGCTCGGCCGTGCCGTGCGGTTCGAGGTCCAGGTTCCACACCAGGCGGCGGGCGCCGGTGCCGGTCTCCTCCACGGCGTCCGGCTGGGGCTCGGCCGTCACGGTCGTGACGGACCGCCACTCGCCGCGCCGGTAGCTGAACTCCACGCCGTGCCGGAGGACCTGGCGGGAGCGGACGGCACCGGCCTTCGTGTAGGTGCGCTGGTCGGCGCGCAGCTCGAACTGGTCGGTGAAGTCGGCGTCGGCGGTGACCGCGAGGCGGACCGTCGTCGGCACCGGGCGGTTGCTGGTGACTCGCAGCGACTCGACGAACGAGGCGTCCCCGACGGCCTGTTCGCGGAAGAGCGTGTACGCGGGCGGCTCGCTGCGGCCGCCGCGCGGGACGAGCACGCAGCGCGCGGTGTCCCCGTCGGCCACCGGCGTCAGCGTGTCCGGCACGGCTCCGTCGACGGTGAGCTGCCACCGGCTCAGATGCCGCGCGTCCCGTACGAACATTCCGTCCGGGGCGCTGCCGCCCCGGTAGCCGCTGATGTCGCCGCGGTCGCCGACGGCGGCGAACGTCCCGCCGTGCACGAGCAGATGATGCCGGTCCGTCATGCCCGGTCCTCTCCCTTGATCGCCGTGACGCCGTTCCTGTCCCGTGCGGGCCGGTCGTGCAGCAGGTCGAGCGTGAGCGCGGCGGTCCAGCCGAAGCCGGTGGCGCCGCAGGCCTGTGCGGTGTACGGGTCCACGTACTCCGCGAAGTCGGAGGCGCCCGCGGTGTGCAGGATCCCCCTGCGCAGGGCGTCGGCCCGGCCGCGCTCGCCGTGCAGCCGCAGCCCGCGCTCCAGCAGCCAGCTGGTGTTGAACCAGGCCGGGCCGCGCCAGTAGCGGTGCGGGTCGAAGGCCTCGCCGAGCAGGTCGTAGCTGGGCACCAGCCGGGTCGTGCCGCCGAGCCCGAAATGCGGGCCGCTCAGGGTGCGCACCAGGGTGGCCGCCAGGTCGCGCGGCAGGCTCGGCAGCAGCAGCGGTACGAGCCCGGAGACACCGCGCTCGGGGATCAGCTCCCCGGCGCACACGTCCCGGCACAGGAACATCCCCGCCGACGGCTCCCACAGCCGCTCCACCAGGGCGGCGGTGAGGCGCTCGGCGCGGTCCTGCCGGGCCGAGGCCGCAGCGCCCAGCTCGTGGGCGATCCGGGCCAGGGCGTACTCGGAGGCGATGAGCAGGGCGTTGAACGCCGGGTCCTCCACGGCGAAATCGCCCGCCCGTCTCCCACCACCGCCCTCAACCGAGGCCCTGCGGGCCGCACCCCCGATTCCACCGTCGGCGTATCCACGGTCCCGGTAGTCGGCCGCCAGTCGCACGTACCGCCCGTAGTCCAGGTCCGTCGGCCGGTCCTCGGGGGAGCCGTGGGCGAGGTCGGCGCGGCGGAAGGAGCGGGCCGGGGCCGGAGTGACCCGGGAGAGCGGACGGTCCCAGCAGGGGCTGTTGTCCATACCCTGTTCCCAGGGGTGCACGACGGACACCAGCCCGCCCCCGCCCAGGTCGCGCCGGTGCAGCAGGTACCGGTGCCAGGCCGCGAGCCGGGGATACACCCGGGTGAGGAAGCCGCGCGCCCGGGACAGACCGGGGTCGGCGAGGTGCACCAGCCACGCGGCCAGCGCGTGGACCGGTGGCTGCACGATCCCTGAGGTCTGTACGGTGCGCGGGGCGCCCGCGGCGCGCCCCGCGGTCGAGGAGCGCCAGAAGTCGGGGCTCGGGAAGTACGCGTCGAGCGGGACGGAGGGGTTGAAGACGATGTGCGGGATGCGCCCGTCGGCCCACTGGGCCGCCAGCAGCGTCTCCAGTTCCGTCTGCGCCCGTAACGGCGACAGGTGTCTCAGGCCGATCGCGATGAACGCCGAGTCCCATGACCACTGGTGCGGATACAGACCGCGCGAGGGCACCGTGGACGTGCCCGTCCAGCCGGCCTCCAGCACGGCGGCGGCCCTGACGTGCAGCGGTGACGCGGTACTGGACGGATCGTATGCAACGGTTCGTCCCGTGGGACGAGGGGCGCGTTGGGCGGTGCTGTCCACTCGGGGCTCTCCGGAAGACGTCCGGCCGGCCGGTTCGGCTGCGGCTACCGTGGGGTTACGTCTATTTAACACGCAAAACCCACTATGTAAGGCAAGGTTGAGAAACACAAGGGGGTGTGCATGACCGGACGGCCCGTCAGAACGGGACGAGGTACCGGCCAGGCGAGTGCCGGCGAACTGCTCGAACTGGTGCGCAGTCGTCGCGCCGTGACCCGGGGTGCGCTCCAGCAGGCGACCGGACTGTCCCGGGCCACCGTCGGGCAGCGGCTCGACCGGCTCTTCCGCGCGGGCTGGCTGCGCGAGGGCGCCGGGGGGCCGGTGGACTCCCCGCTGGGCGGGCGCCCCTCCATCACCCTGGAGTTCGACGACGAGCACGCGGTGGTCCTGGCCTCCGACCTCGACACCCGGCACGCGCGGGCGGCCGTGCTGTCGCTGAGCGGCGAGATCCTCGCCGAGCACTCCGGCACCCTCGTCGTCGAGGACGGGCCGGACGTCGTGCTGGGAGAACTCGGCCGCTGGTTCGGCGAGTTGCTGGAGAAGACCGGCCGCGGGGCCGAGTCGGTGTGCGGCGTAGGGCTCGCCGTGCCCGGCCCGGTCGACACCGAGACCGGCCGCGTCGTCCAGCCGCCGATCATGCCCGGCTGGGACGGCTACGACATAAGGAGCCGGCTGGCCCGGGCGCTCACCGAGCACACGGGCGCCGCCGCGGTGCCGGTGCTGGTGGACAACGACGCCAACCTCATGGCGTACGGCGAACAGCGCACCGGCTATCCCGACTGCTCCGCCTTCGTGCTGGTCAAGGTCTCCACCGGCATCGGTGCCGGGGTCGTGGTGGACGGCGCGGTCTTCCGGGGCATCGACGGGGGCGCCGGGGACATCGGGCACATCCGGGTGCCGGAGGGCGCCCAGACGCTGTGCCGGTGCGGCTCCTACGGCTGTCTGGCCGCCATCGCGAGCGGTGGCGCGGTGGCGCGGCGGCTGGCCGAGGCCGGGGTGCCGGCGGCGTCCGGCTCGGACGTGCGGGACCTGCTGGCGTCCGGGCATCCCGAGGCGGTCGGCCTCGCCCGGGAGGCCGGGCGCCGGGTGGGGGACGTACTCGCGACCGTGGTGACCCTGCTCAACCCCGGGGTGCTGATGATCGCCGGGGATCTGGCCGGAACCCCCTTCCTCACGGGCGTGCGCGAACTGCTCTACCAGCGGGCGCTGCCCCGCTCCACCGCCCACCTGGACGTCGTGACGGCGCGGCTCGGCGAGCGGTCCGGGCTGGTCGGGGCCGGGGCGATGGTCGTGGAGCACCTCTACGCCCCCGAGCGGGTCGAGGAGCGGCTGCGCGCGCTCGGGGTGTGACCGGGACATTTCAGCCCCGAGACGCGTCCGCATGGTGAAATCCGGTCGGCTGTGGCAACGTGATTCTCGCCACCCTTGATAAGGGTTGCGCTCAGATGAGCGGATCTTGAGCGGCTGCACTTCTCCAAAGGGTGGCACTGAGTGCCACCCTTTGATCGTTCATCGAGCGAAATCAAGCGTGCCGAACCCCGCTCGTTTGAGCGCTCAGCGGGCTCAATGGAGGTTCCTGCGTTCAAGAAGTGAAAACATACGGCTGTGATCGCTTGCCGAGCCTTGACTTTCGATCCGCTGGCGGACGAGTGGTTACAGGCGTATGACGCGCGAGTGGACGTACCCAGACGCCTTTGATCTGGGTATGTTCCTCGCCGTCAGGGCAGCCACCGCGTCCTCGAGGAGTCGAGACCCGTGTCGGAAAACAAAGATCCCCACGTAGCTGAGCACGGTAAGAGTGTTGAGGGCGTGAAGTTCGTTTACGACTTCACCGAGGGCAACAAGGACCTCAAGGACCTCCTCGGTGGCAAGGGCGCGAACCTCGCCGAGATGACGAACCTGGGCCTTCCCGTCCCGCCCGGCTTCACGATCACCACCGAGGCGTGCAAGGTCTACCTGGAAAGCGGCGAGGAGCCGGCGGCACTGCGTGACGAGGTGAGTGCGCACCTCGACGCGCTGGAGCAGCGCATGGGCAAGAAGCTCGGCCAGGCCGACGACCCGCTGCTGGTGTCGGTGCGCTCGGGCGCCAAGTTCTCCATGCCGGGCATGATGGACACCGTCCTCAACATCGGCCTGTCCGACAAGTCGGTGCAGGGCCTGGCCAAGCAGGCCGGCGACGACCGCTTCGCCTGGGACTCCTACCGCCGCCTCATCCAGATGTTCGGCAAGACCGTCCTCGGCGTCGACGGCGAGCTCTTCGAGGACGCGCTGGAGGCGGCCAAGGCGGCCAAGAAGGTCACGGTCGACACCGAGCTCGAGGCGGCCGACCTCAAGAAGCTGGTCACCAAGTTCAAGAAGATCGTCAAGACCGAGGCCGGCCGGGACTTCCCGCAGGACCCGCGCGAGCAGATGGACCTCGCCATCCACGCGGTCTTCGACTCCTGGAACACCGACCGCGCCAAGCTCTACCGCCGCCAGGAGCGCATCCCGCACGACCTCGGCACGGCCGTCAACGTCTGCTCGATGGTCTTCGGCAACCTCGGCCCCGACTCCGGCACGGGCGTGGCGTTCACCCGGGACCCCGCCTCCGGCCACCAGGGCGTCTACGGCGACTACCTCCAGAACGCGCAGGGCGAGGACGTGGTCGCGGGCATCCGCAACACCGTGCCGCTCGCGGAGCTGGAGCAGATCGACAAGAAGTCGTACGACCAGCTGATGCAGATCATGGAGACGCTGGAGAACCACTACAAGGATCTCTGCGACATCGAGTTCACGATCGAGCGCGGTGTGCTGTGGATGCTCCAGACCCGGGTCGGCAAGCGCACGGCGGGCGCGGCCTTCCGGATCGCGACCCAGCTGGTGGACCAGGGCCTGATCGACGAGGCCGAGGCGCTCACCCGCGTCAACGGCGCCCAGCTCGCGCAGCTGATGTTCCCGCGCTTCGACGAGAGCGCCAAGGTCGAGACGGTCGGCCGGGGCATCGCGGCCTCGCCGGGCGCGGCGGTCGGCAAGGCGGTGTTCGACTCCTACACGGCGGTCAAGTGGTCGCGGTCGGGCGAGAAGGTCATCCTGATCCGCCGTGAGACCAACCCCGACGACCTGGACGGCATGATCGCCGCCGAGGGCATCCTGACCTCGCGCGGCGGCAAGACCTCCCACGCCGCCGTCGTCGCGCGCGGCATGGGCAAGACCTGTGTCTGCGGCGCCGAGGAGCTGGAGGTCGACACCAAGCGCCGCCGGATGACCGTGCCGGGCGGGCACGTCGTCGAGGAGGGCGACGTCGTCTCCATCGACGGCTCGACGGGCAAGGTGTACCTCGGTGAGGTACCGGTCGTGCCGTCCCCGGTCGTGGAGTACTTCGAGGGCCGGATGCACGCCGGTGCCGAGGACGCCGACGAGCTGGTCGAGGCGGTCCACCGCATCATGGCGTTCGCCGACCGCAAGCGCCGCCTGCGGGTGCGGGCCAACGCCGACAACGCCGAGGACGCGCTGCGCGCCCGCCGCTTCGGCGCCCAGGGCATCGGCCTGTGCCGCACCGAGCACATGTTCCTCGGCGACCGGCGCGAGCTGGTGGAGCGGCTGATCCTGGCCGACACCCAGGCCGAGCGCGAGGAGTCCCTGAAGGAACTGCTGCCGCTCCAGAAGCAGGACTTCGTGCAGCTCTTCGAGTCGATGGACGGCCTCCCGGTCACCGTCCGCCTCCTGGACCCGCCGCTGCACGAGTTCCTGCCCGACATCACCGAACTGTCGGTGCGGGTCGCGCTCGCCGAGTCCCGCCAGGAGCCGCACGAGAACGAACTGCGCCTCCTCCAGGCCGTGCACCGGCTGCACGAGCAGAACCCGATGCTGGGTCTGCGCGGCGTGCGCCTGGGCCTCGTCATCCCCGGCCTGTTCACCATGCAGGTCCGGGCGATCGCCGAGGCCGCCGCCGAGCGCAAGGCCGCCAAGGGCGATCCGCGCGCCGAGATCATGATCCCGCTCGTCGGCACGGTGCAGGAGCTGGAGATCGTGCGCGAGGAGGCCGACAAGGTCATCGCCGAGGTGGAGGCGGCCTCGGGCACGCAGCTCAAGCTGTCCATCGGCACGATGATCGAGCTGCCGCGCGCCGCCCTGACCGCCGGCCAGATCGCCGAGGCCGCCCAGTTCTTCTCCTTCGGCACGAACGACCTCACCCAGACGGTGTGGGGCTTCTCCCGTGACGACGTGGAGGCCAGCTTCTTCACCGCGTACCTGGAGAAGGGCATCTTCGGCGTCTCGCCGTTCGAGACGATCGACAAGGACGGCGTCGGCTCCCTGGTGAAGCTCGCCGCCAAGGCCGGCCGTGAGACCCGCCCCGACCTCAAGCTCGGCGTCTGCGGCGAGCACGGCGGCGACCCGGAGTCGGTCCACTTCTTCCACGAGGTGGGACTCGACTACGTCTCCTGCTCCCCGTTCCGCATCCCGGTGGCCCGGCTGGAGGCGGGCCGGGCGGCGGTCCAGTCGCAGGGCAGCGACCACCGGTAGACCGTGGCCCGTGCGGGGCCACCTCGCTGTGGCCCCTGCGGGCAGCTCAGGACCCGGAGCCGTCGACGGTCCCCGACCCTCACCGATCGCGGCGGCTCCGGAGCACGGAGGAGAGCGGGGGCGCATCTTGTGCGGAGATGCGCCCCCGCTCTCGTGTGCCGAAACCCCTGAGGCGGTCGGCTAGCTCGGGCGGGTCGCGGCCTCGATGTGGGCCAGTTGGGCGGCGAGGATCTCTTCGAACGCGGCGCGGCGATCCATCCCGAGGGGACGGACGTCGCGGGCGAAGTGGGCCAGGGCCGGGAAGCGTTCGGGGTCGGCGCCGAGTACCGCGACGCGAAACAGCTCCATGCCCTGTTCGGCCTCTCCGGGGGTGACGGTGCTGACCCCGGCCTCGGAGGCGATCAACGCGGCGATGAGGACCGCGAGCCGGTGGTAGCGGGCCGGGATCTCCTCGTCGGGCAGTCCCGCCGAGCGCAGAGCCTGCAGCACCTCTTCCATGACCATCCGGGAACCGGTGCCGGACGAGGCGTAGCGTCCCCAGACCGCGGCGAGCTGCGGTTGCCGTCCGAAGGCCTCCCTCACGCGCAGGGCCAGGGCCGTGATGCGCTGTTTCCAGTCGCCCTCGGGGCGGTAGCCGTCCATCGCGGCCAGGAGGATCCGGTCGGCGACCGCGCGCAGCAGTTCGGTCTTGCTGCGGAAGTGCCGGTAGAGGCTGGAGGAATCCGTCCCGAGGGCCGCGGCGAGCTTGCGCACGCTGAACGAATCCGCGTCGCTCGTGCGCAGCAGTTCCGCCGCCGCATCCAGGATCTCCTCGGTCGACCAACGCCTTCGGCCTGCCATCTCTGCTCCTCTCGCCGGACCCCAGACTACTTGTGCACTTGGTGTTGCACGCACCGCGTGCATAATGGGGACATGGGTGTACCGGGCGGGCAACACGAAAGGACGCATGACGTGAAGAGCCCACTGGATTGCGCGGCCCTGAACGCCGCCATGGAAGACGTCCACCGCGCCGGGATGCCGGGCCTGTTCGCCGAGGTGCGAGACGGCGACCAGGTCTGGCGCGGCGCCGCCGGGGTCGCCGATGTCGCCACCGGCCGTCCCGTCACCGCCGACATGCGGCACCGCGTCGGCAGCATCACCAAGACCTTCACCGCCGCCGCGGTTCTGCAGCAGGTCGAGAGCGGTCGGATCGGTCTCGACACACCGATCGGCCGGTACCTGCCGAAGCTGGTGCCCGGAGAACGCGGTGACGCGATCACGGTCCGGATGCTGATCAACCACACCAGCGGCCTCGCCGAGTACCTCCCGTACGCCTACCCCTCCCTCAGGGCGTTCCCCGCCCTCGCGGACACCGGGCCCCAGAGCCTGGACGACCACCGGTTCACGCGGTTCGACCCCACTGAACTGATCGAGATGGGGGTCGCCGCACCTGCCGTCGGCGCCCCGGGTGGTGCTCCGGGGGTCTACTCCAACACCAACTACCTGCTCCTCGGCGCACTCCTGGAACAGGTGACGGGCACTACGGCCGAGCGGTACATCACCCGGAACGTCATCGAGCGCGCCGGGCTCCGGGACACCGGATTCCCCGCCGGACCGTACGTCGACGGGCCGCACTCGCAGCTCTACGAGTCGTGGTTCGGCATGATCGACCCGCCGCGCGACTACAGCGTGTACGACATGTCATGGGTGGGGCCGTCGGCCTCGCTGATATCGACCGTCAAGGACCTCAACCGCTTCTTCGGCCTGTTGCTGGCCGGTGAGATCGTCAGCCCGTCGTCGTTGGCGCAGATGCGACGCACCGTCCCGGTCGTCTCCCAGGAGGGAAAGACGATCCGCTACGGCCTCGGCCTGCACCCGATGGAAGGTCCCGGTCCGGGCACCTTCTGGGGCCATGGCGGCACGGTCTGGGGCGGCGGAGCGCTGGCCATGACCCGTGCCGACGGCAGGCGGCAGTTGTCCGTCGCGGTGAACCTGCAGAGGTGGAACAGGCTCGACTCCTCCGGCAAGCCGCAGCCCCACCCCATCGACGACGCGCTGGCGACTCTCTTCCGCGTGGCGATGTACGGCTGACCGGGACACCTGCTGGGACCGGCCCCCGGGCCGGCCCACGCCTGGCTCGCCGAAGCCCGGCCGCTGTCACCGGGGCAGTCCTTCCCGCAGGCAGACGACGGTTCCCGTCAGGGCGGCCGTGTGCAGCGCCGTGAGGGCCGGCAGGGGAGTCGACAGCGAGAGGGATTCCAGGTCGGCGAGGGCGAACAGGCCGTCTCGGTCGTGCTCGCCGCTGCGCCTGACGGTCTGCCCGGGGGCGACACGGCCGCCGTGGAAGTAGAAGTCGATCACCGGGCCCGTGCCCTTCACATCGGCCCGGTGGTCGTAGCCGATGAACCGGGGCGCCCGGTCCAGGACGATGCCGGTCTCCTCGTGCAGCTCCCGGCACGCGGCACCGAAGGGGTCCTCGCCGTGGTCGAGCATCCCGCCCGGCAGCCCCCAGAGCCCGGCACCGGGCTCGCCCTCGGCGTAGCGCAGCAGCAGGATCCGGTCCTCCGCGTCGAGGAGCAGCACGCACGACGCGACGATGGTCTGCGGCAGCGTCTTGACCCACTCGTCACGCGGCAGCACGCGCTGTACGTCGGTGGCGGGCACGGTCGTGTCCACGGTGGTGTTCCTTCCGTCGTCCGGGCAGCCCGGGACGAGCTGCCCAAACGGTGGAACGGCCGGACGCGCCGATGGTCACCGGCGTACTCGTGTCACGTGTCGCAGGCGATCCCGTCGTTGTCGCGGTCCAGGTGTGAGGCGTAGCCGGGTTCACCACGGTGGATGGGGGCGGCTCCGGCCGCACGGACGGCGGAGCAGTTCGCGTAGTAGACGTCCTCCGAGCCGCCCGATCCGCTCGATCCGTCGTCGTCGGAGCCGCCGCCCGCGGCCGGCTGTGCGGTGACGGTGGTGGTGGCTCTGACGGTCCTGGTGGCGGTGACCGTGGGGGCGGGTTCCGGCTTCTTCGCGAGTGGTGTCGCGGTGGCGGTGGTCGTCGCGGTGACCGTGACGGTCGGCTGCGGTCTGGCGGCCGCGGGTTTCGCGTCGGCCGTCTTGTCGCCGGAGGCGCCGATACCGACGCCGATGAACCAGGCCAGGCCGAGGGCGGGCAGCAGGTAGCGCTTCCGCGCCCAGCGGGGCGCCGGCCGGACGGGCTGCGGCGCCGGCGGCACGGGATACGGGTCGGCGTGCGGGCCCGTGTACGGATTGCTCATGGTCATCCCCCCAGTAGTGGTACGTGAGGGGATGACCGTAGGTCCGAGCGGCCCCGGATGAGGGAGAGGTGACCATCTTGTGATGATCAGGTGAAGGCGGGTGGTGCCGTTACGAGCGGAACGGGCCCGTCACCTCGTAGGTGATGCCGCCCGAGGAACTGCCGCTGGTGCCGCGCTGGCTGGAGAAGTACAGGCGCGTGCCGTCCGGGGAGAAGGCCGGACCCGTGATCTCCGAGCCGGACTGGCCGTCGACGCGGAGGAACGGGGCGACCACGTCGGTGGGGGTGATGACGCAGATCTCCATGTTGCCGCCGTCCTCGGCGACGAAGAGGTCTCCGGAGGCGGAGCCGGTGACGTTGTCGACACCCGTGAGGGGCGCCGTGCCGCTCGTCACCAGGGAGTCGTCGTAGGCGAGGTCGATGGTCTGGGCGGCGGCGTCGTACTGCCAGACGCGGTTGTCGCCCTTTGTGGTGAACCAGCAGGTGTCGTCCGCGTAGTAGCAGCCCTCGCCGCCGTTGAAGTGCTTGGCGCCGGAGACCTGGCTGCGCGTGGCGGTCGCGCCGGAGGGGTCGGGGACCCGGGCCCAGGTGACCGGGCCGCTGGTGCCGCTGCCCGCCACCAGGACCTCCAGCGTGCCGGAGGAGAGGTCGCCCCAGGTCGTCGGGCGGAAGCGGTAGAAGCAGCCGTCGGTGACGTCCTCGGTCAGGTAGATGACCTGGCGGACCGGGTCGGCCGCCGCCGCCTCGTGCTTGAAGCGGCCCATGGCGTCGCGGCGCACCGCCGCCTTCGTGCCCCAGGGGTCCGTCTCGTAGACGTAGCCCCGGTCCACCTCCTCGCAGGACAGCCAGGTGCCCCACGGCGTCTTGCCGCCGGCGCAGTTCTGGCGGGTGTTGGACAGGATGCGGTACGCGCCGGTGATCGCCCCGGTCGAGGAGAACCTCACCGCGCTCGCGCCGCCCGACGGGTTGATCTCGGAGTTGGAGACATAGATCCAGCCCGTGCCGTCGGCGTAACAGGCGCCGCCGTCCGGGGCGTTGTGCCAGGTGTACGACGTGCTCCCGACCCGCTGGCCCGAGCGGGCGATCACCCGGCTGGTGAAGCCGCTGGGGAGTCTGATGCCGTTGGCGTCCGGGGAGCCCAGCGGCCCGTAGGGGCCGGTGCCGGGCTGGGCGGGGGCCGCGTAGGCGGCCCCGCGCCACAGAGTTCCGCCGAGGGCGGCCGAGGTGCCGCCGAGGACGGCCGCACGCAGGAGGCTACGACGTTCCACTCTCACTCCAAGAGGTGCCGTACCGCCCCGCCGCCGGTCGACGGCAGGGTTGTGCGTGGGGGGAGGCGGGAGGAACGCTAAGCGGGCCGGGTTGACGGGGCATGGCCAACTCGTGGCCGTGGAACGGCATGCTGTGTGCCGCCTGTGGGGCCAGGAGCCGGCGGGCCTCGCCTCGTCCTTCGCGGGCTCACGCGGGCAGCGCCGGGGCCTGCTGTCTCCGGGCGCCCCTCGGGCGGTCCGTGCCCGGTCCGTGGCCCTCGGCCGGTGGTCGTACGGACGGCAGACGGATCACCACGTCCAGGCCGCCCGTCGCCGCCGCGTGCAGGGTCGCCTCGCCGCCGCTGGCGTGGGCGAGGCGCTGCACCAGGGCGAGCCCGAGTCCCGAGCCGCCCTTGGGAGCGCCCGGGGCGCGCCAGAAACGGTCGAAGGCGCGGGCCCGCTGATCCTCCGTCATGCCCGGGCCCTCGTCGGTGACGTGCAGGTCGACCCAGCGGGGGCGGCCGTCGCGCAGGGCCCGCCGGGGCGGGGCCGGCACCCGCAGCTCGATCGTGACGGTGCTGCCGGGCGGGGACGCCCGCAGGGCGTTGGACAGGAGGTTGTCCATGATCTGCTCGACGGCCCCCGGCACCGCCAGCACCGGGCCGACGCCGCCCGCGAAGAGCACGAGGGAGACGTCCTCCCGTGTGAAGAGGGGCTGCCAGGTGCGGTGCCGTTCCGCGCACACCGCGCCCAGATCGACGGTGGCGGGGATCGCCGCGTGCTCCTCCAGCCGGGCCATCGCCAGCAGGTGCTCCACCATCCGGGCGAGCCGGTCCGTTTCCGTCACGGCCGCCGTGAGGCTGCCCCGGGCCCGGGCGGCGACGTCCGGCTCCAGGTTCTCCAGGCGCAGCCGCAGCGCCGCGAGCGGGGTCTTCAGCTGGTGCGAGGCCTCGCCGGCGAACGCCCGCTGGGAGGCGAGCAGATGGGCGAGGCGGGCCGCGGTGCGGTTGAACGCCGCGGCCAGACTGCGTACTTCCGGCGGGCCCTTCGTGATCGTCACCGGGGTGAACCGGCCGCCGCCCTCCGCCAAGTCGTGCGTCGCCTGCTCCAGTTCGCGGATGGGGCGACCGGCCCAGCGGGCGAAGGCGAAGCCGACCACGGCCACCGCCGTCAGCACGGCCAGCCCGCCCAGGACGAGCAACAGCCACACGTGGTGGACCCGCTCGTGCACCGTCCGCGTGGGCACCGTCAGCCACACGGCACCCACCGGCCGCGCTTCCTGACCGACCGGCGCGGCCACCGACAGGTACTCGACCCCGCCGATCGTGGAGGTACGCACATCCACCGTCGAGGTGCCTCGCAGCGCGGCCGCGATGCCCGGACGGTCGGCCAGGGCGCCGGACACCGAGGTGTCGATCGGATGCGAGGTGGCGAGCGTGGCGCCCGAGGCGGCGACGATCACCACCTTCCCGCCGATGCGCTTCGCGCAGTGCGCCACCCGTGCGGGCAGGTCCCCCTCGGCCCGGCCCGCCGCGAGGGACAGCGCGGCGTACGCGGAGACCGACTCGGCCTCGTCCTTCGCCGCGTTGACCACCTGCTCCCGCTCACCGCGCGAGTAGACGAAGCCCAGCGGGATCTCCAGGCAGAGCAGCACCAGCGCGGCGAGGGTGAGATAGCTGAACAGCAGCCGGCGGGTCATGGAGATGCCACCTGCGGGGCGTTCGGCCCGGTGTGCACCGCCAGCCGGAAGCCGACACCCCGCAGTGTCCTGATCCACGCCGGGTGCCCCAGCTTGCGGCGCAGCGCGGCCACATGGACGTCCAGCGTCTTGGTCGGGCCGTCGTAGTGCGGATCCCAGACGCGGTCGAGGATCTGCTGTCGCGAGTAGACCGCGCCCGGGTCCTCGCTGAGGAGCGCCAGCAGGTCGAACTCCTTGGGGGTGAGCAGCACGGGGGAGTCGCCGACCCAGACCTGGCGGGTACGGCGGTCCACCACGAGGGGGCCCGGGTCGTGCGGGGGGCCGGGGGCCGGTACGTGGGGCAGCGGCTCGGCGGTGCCCGGCGTGCTCGACTCGCCGGTTGCGCCTGCTGTGCCCGGGGTGCCCGAGGGCTCGGGGAACGTCTGCCGGGTGCGTTGCGTGCGGCGGGTCACCGCCCGGACCCGGGCCACCAGCTCCCGTACGCTGAATGGTTTCGCCAGGTAGTCGTCGGCGCCCAGCTCCAGGCCCAGCACGCGGTCGGCCTCCTCGCCACGGGCGCTGAGGATGACGATGGGCACGTCCGAGACCTGCCTGATGCCGCGGCAGACGTCGATGCCGTCCATGTCCGGCAGTCCCAGGTCGAGCAGGACGACGTCGTTGTACGGGCCTCTCAGCCCGTCCGTGCCCGTGGCGACATGATCGACCGTCAGCCCGAAGTGTCCCAGCCCTTCGGTGAGCGGCTCGGCGATCGTCTCGTCGTCCTCGATGAGCAGCACTCGTAGGCCCATACGTCCTGTCTCTCCGTGAAGCCGACATAAATCCGGGCAGCGTGAATTCGCAATTTCCGCCCTGGAGTTCACACGCTACAAGATGACCGTTCGTCTGGGTATCCGGACAAAGAATGTTCAATTCCTGGCCGGGCGCTGGAGCTCGCTTAACCTTCCTCTGTACGTCGTCCGTCTACGGTGGGGTGCACAGAACGAAACGGCAGTTCAGGAGGCGAAGTTGAAGGCATTGCTGGATCGTGCCCGCACGTTCAGGACGCGTGTCGATTTCGACAGCGGCGAATACCGGAAACTGGCCGAAGGGCAATATCCGGAGGCGTTGTTCATCACCTGCTCGGACTCCCGTGTCATACCCGCACTCATCACGGGTGCGCGGCCCGGGGAGATATTCGAGCTGCGCAACGCGGGCAATATCGTGCCGCCCTACGGACGGCCCGGGGCCTCGGGCGAGGCGGCCACCATCGAGTACGCACTGGAAGTGCTCGGGGTTCAGGACATCGTGGTGTGCGGTCACTCACACTGCGGCGCGATGGGCGCGCTGAAGTCCGGCGACGACCTGTCCGCGCTGCCCGGCGTGGACGCCTGGCTCCACATCGCCCGCCCGGAACTCACCCCCGTACTGGAGTCCGCGCCGGACGACCCGTCGCTGCCGGAGGTCTCCCAGGGCAACGTCGTCAACCAGCTGGCCGCGCTGCGGAGTTACCCGGTGGTGCGACAGCGGCTCGACGCGGGCCGGCTGCGGCTGCACGGCTGGTACTACGAGGTCGACACGGGGTTCGTCTACGAACTCGGCGACGACGGCGCCTTCCGGGTGCATGCCGCGTGAGCGGGGCGCATGCGCGGGGGCGGGTAAGGAGCGGTGCCGCGCCGGGGGGCCGGCAGGCCGGCCCTGCGGGAGACGCGGGGGGTTGGGGTGCTGCTTCCGAGGGGGGTGCCGCGCGCTGGGGATCGGCTGATGCCGGGAGCGGTGCTTCGGACTGGAGGTCGGGCGGCTCCGCGGAGGGCTCCGGGGATGGAGGAGCGGGCGGTTTCGCAGAGGGCTCGGGGGGCTGGGGGCCGGGTGATCGCGGCGGGGACGCGGCGGACTGGGCAGCGGCAGGTTCCGACGGGGGTGTCTCGGACTGGGGGCCCGGCAGGCCGGGAGGTGGTTCGGCGGGAAGTGCCGCAGGCTGGGGATCGGACGGACCGGCGAGCGGTTTGACGGGGGGTCGGTCGGGTGGTGCGGGCGGTGGCCTGGTCGGGGACTCGGCGGGGAGCCCTGGGGGTTGGCGGTCGGGGGGTCCGGGTGGTGAGCCGGGGTGGGATTCGGTGGGAGGCGGTGCGGGTTGGCGGTCGGGGGGTCCGTCCGGTGGCGCGGGTGGCGACCGGGCGGGAGGCGGTGCGCGTCGGGGGTCGGGCGGTTCCTCCCGTGACCCGGGGGGCGGCTCTGGCGGTGTGCTGGGTGGGCTGATCAGCCGTGTGAAGGGCGCCGGCGGCAAGGCCGGGGCCAAGGGTGATCTCGTCACCGACATCACCGCCTCGCTCGTCGTCTTCCTCGTCGCTCTGCCGCTGTGCATCGGCGTCGCCGTCGCCTCCGGCGTGCCCGCCGAGCTCGGGATCATCTCCGGGGTGATCGGCGGTCTGGTCGTCGGCGCGGCACGCGGCAGTACCCTCCAGGTCAGCGGGCCGGCAGCCGGCCTCGCCGCGCTGGTCGCGGAGACCGTCGCCGAGGTCGGCGTGGCCATGCTCGGCGTGATCGTGCTGTTCGCCGGCCTCCTCCAGATCATCCTGGGACTGGTGCGGCTCGGCCGGATGTTCCAGGCCATCTCGGTCGCCGTCGTCCAGGGCATGCTGGCCGGCATCGGCGTGCCGCTGATGTTCAGCCAGGCCTACCCGATGGCCGACGCCAAGGCCCCGGGCACCGCGATCGAGAACATGGCCGGCATCCCCGGACTGCTGGCCGGCATCCTGACCGACCGACAGGCGATGATCGCCACCCTGCTCGGTGTCGTCACGATCGTGCTCAGCTTCGTGTGGAAGAAGGTGCCGGGCCCGGCCGGGAGGATCCCCGCCGCGCTGGTCGCCGTGGGCATCGGCATCGTGGTCGCCGCGCTGCCCGGCGTGGACGTCAAGACGCTCCAAGTCGGCAATCTGCTCGCGTCCGTGTCGCTGCCCGGGCCGGAGCAGTTCGCCGGGCTCGCGGACGGGGCGATCATCACCGCCATCCTCACCTTCACGGTCATCGCGTCCGCCGAGAGCCTGTTCACGGCCGCCGCGGTGGACCGTATGCACAGCGGCCCGCGCACCCGCTACAACACCGAGCTGATCGCCCAGGGCGCCGGGAACACCGTCGCAGGCATCCTCGGCGCGCTCCCCATCACCGCGGTCGTGGCCCGCAGTTCGGCCAACGTCCAGGCCGGGGCCAAGACCCGGCTCTCCCGCACCCTGCACGGCCTGTGGCTGCTCGCGTTCGCGCTGCTGCTGCCGCAGGTGCTCGCGCTGATCCCGATCTCGGTGCTCGCCGGTGTCCTCGTGCACAGCGGCTGGAAGCTGTTCGGGCCCGCCGAGTTCCCGAAGATGTGGCGCCAGGACAAGGGCGAGTTCGCGGTGATGACGCTGACCACACTGGTCATCGTGGTGACCGCGCTGCTGGAGGGCGTGCTGATCGGCCTCGCCGCGGGCATCGTGCTGGCGGCGCTGCGCATGTCGCAGACCGCGATCCGCCAGCACGTCGAGGACGACACGGCGAAGGTCGTCATGGCCGGCAACGCGACGTTCCTGCGGCTGCCGAAGGTGATCGAGGCGCTTGAGGCCGCCGCCGCGTCCGGGAAGCCGAGGATCCGGCTCGACCTGACCGGCGTGACCCACCTGGACCACGCCTGCCGCAACCAGGTCGAGGAGTTCACCGCCCAGCAGCGGGGACTGGGGCTGCGAGTGGAGCTGCTGATGCCGGGCGAGGCGAAGCCGACCGGTGACCGGGCCGCGGCGCCCGCGGGAGACGCCCAGGCACCGCTGCCCAAACGGCCTGTCACGGCCATGGCCGAGGAACCGTGGGGCGAACCGGTGAGGGAACCGTCCCCACCGTCCGCACCACCGTCCGCACCACCGTCCGCACCGGCCCCGCCCTCCCCCTGGCCCACCGCCGACGCCGAGTGGTTCTACCTCGACACCCGGCCCCTCCCGGACGACCAGCGGTCGAGCCCCGTGGGCTGACCCCGGCCCGGGGCCGGTGCCCCGGGTCCGTCTCGCCCCAACTCCTCCTCGTAGGCTGGATCACGGCCACCGGCGAAGGGAGCCTGCCATGCCAGGCTGGAGCACAGGGGACATCCCGGACCAGAGCGGCCGCGTCGCCGTCGTCACCGGCGCCAACAGCGGGATCGGGCTCGTCACGGCACGGGAACTGGCCCGCAAGGGCGCGCGGGTGGTGCTCGCGTGCCGCAGCGAGGCCCGGGGGAACGCGGCCGTGGACCGGCTCCGGGCGGAACTGCCCGAGGCCCGGGTCGAGCTGGGCCGGCTCGACCTCGGGGACCTGGCCTCCGTACGCGAGTTCGCGGCCGGGTTCCCGTACGAGCGGCTGGACGTGCTCGTCGACAACGCCGGGGTGATGGCGCTGCCGTACGGGACGACGGCGGACGGCTTCGAGACCCAGTTCGGGATCAACCACCTGGGGCACTTCGCCCTCACCGGCCTGCTGCTGCCCGCGCTGCTCGCGGCGCCGGGGGCCCGGGTCGTGGTCGTCTCCAGCGGGATGCACGCCCTCGCCAACATCGACATGAACGACCTCAACAGCGAGCACCGCTACCGGCGCTGGATCGCCTACGCCCGTTCCAAGACGGCCAACCTGCTGTTCACGCACGAGCTGGCGCGCCGGGCGGCGGCGCACGGCACGGGCCTGGTGGCGGCCGCGGCCCACCCCGGGTACGCGGCCACCAATCTCCAGACCACCGGGCCGCTCGCCGAGGGGCGCCGGGCCGCCGAGCGGCTCGTGCGGATCGCCAACCGGGTCGTCGCCCAGCCGGCCGAGGCGGGCGCGCTCCCGATCCTGTACGCGGCGACGGAACCCGGCGTACGGCCCGACTCCTTCACCGGCCCGCACATCGCGATGTGGCGCGGGGCCCCCGCACCGTCCTGGCGGGCGCCCTGGACCCTCGACGACGCGGCGGGGCAGCGACTGTGGGCCGCGTCCGAGGAGCTGACCGGCGTGACGTACGGCGCTTTGACGGCGTGACCCTCACAGGGACACGGCCACCGCGTTGAACGTCGTCTCCGGCGTCTGCGGGCTGGTGAAGCGGGCGTTGACCAGGTAGAGGCGGTTGCCGTGGCGGGCGGCCGTGGTGGGGACGTCGAAGCGGGGGTCGGTGATCGTCCTGGTCAGGCCGGCGGTGGTGGCCTTCCGGTCGAGGTCCCAGACCGTGATCTTGTTCAGGCGGTTCTGGACGACGTACAGCGTGCGGCCGAGGCGGACCAGGCCGTCGCCGCCCGCCACGTCCGGCGCGCCCCGCAGCGTGACCTCGGTGGCGTGGCCGGTCCTGAGGTCCACGCGGTACAGCCGACCCGCGTTGACGACGATCAGGCCGCGGCCGTCGGGTGTGGCGACCAGGCCGTTGGCGCTGTTGGTCCCGGCGGGCGCCTGCACCCACTCGCCGGTGAGCGGAAGGGAGCGGACCTCGCCCCGCCGGCCGCGCGGCACGCCGTGGAGGACGGCCGCACGGGAGTCGGTGAACCAGGCGCGGTCGCCGTGCAGCACGACGTCGTTGACGAACGGGGCGGCGTCCCGGGTGAGTCGGTAGGTGGTGAGCAGCTCGCCGGTGCGCGCGTCGACGATCCGCGCGGTGCCTCCGGCGCCGCCGGCCACGTACAGCAGGCCGTCCCGGTCCAGCTTCAGCCCGATGGACGCGAGACCGGCGGCACCCTCGTGCAGGACCCCGCCCTCGCCGGTGCGCAGGTCGGTGCGGTAGATCGCGCCGTCGGCGCGCGAGCCCATGTACGCGTACGGCCTGCCGCCTATGGTGATCCCCTCGGGGAGCCAGCCGTCGGGCAGCGGGAACTCGGTGGGCCAACGGGTCCCGGCGGCGGCCTGCCCCGTGCCGGTGCCGGCGGCCACCGCGAGCGCGGCGACGGCCCCGCCGAGCACGGTCCGCCGGGACGGCCGGGTGTGGTTCCGAGTCATGGTCGGGCCTTTCGTGGAAGGAAGGCGGTGAGGTGACTCGATGAAACGTGAACGACCCCGGCATGGCAGCCGAGTCGGTGAAGTCGACAGCAACTCGACAGCCGGGCACGGCAGTTGATCAGTAGACGATCGACACGATCCGGCCCACGGCCTCGGCGAGCCGCCGGTCGCCATCGACCCGGGCCCGGGTGAGAGCGGTGGCCGGTTCGACACCCCGGGTGCAGAGCTGCCAGGCGGTTTCCGTGTCCAGCTCCACGACGGCTGCCGCCGGCCGGGCGCCGGGGTCCTCCGCCAGGGACCAGCCCTCCGCCCCGGCGGTCACGCTCCAGGTGCCTCCTCCCGGGCCGGGGACCGTCACCTGCACCCGCGTGCCGGCCGGTGCGGCGGTGTCGCGCAGCGTGTGGGGCAGGGCCCGCATGAAGGTGTCCAGCACGATGGACAGGGCCCGCGGCGCGGGGTCGGTGCCCAGCCCGGCCGCGTGCCGGATCTGCTGGCGGTGCGTCCAGTACTCGGTGAACTCCCGGGCACAGTCCAGCCACATCGGCGCCGGGTCCGCCCCGGCCCAGGACACGCCCAGGGACGGCGCGTCGAGGTCGGCGTGTGCGAAGCGGCGGGCCAGTTCGGTGCCGGCCTCTTCCAGGGCGTCGACGAGCGAGGCCGGGTCCATGTCCCGGTGGCGGTCGACCCACTCCTGGTTCGAGCGGTGGATGAACGCCTCCAGGGTCTCGCCCGGCGCGAACGCGCCGAACTCGCGGCGGCCGAGGCGCGCGGAGCAGTCGCCGAGGACGTGCGCGGCGACGTCGTGCACGGTCCACCCGGGCACGGCGATCCGCGCCCACTGCGTCGGCCCCAGTCCCCGCAACAGCCCAAGCAGGGCGTCCAGTTCGGGACCGAACAGCGCGCGGGCGTCGATCGGGGGGCCCAGCCAGGAGAGCCCGGACCAGTCGTTCGGCTGCGTGACCATGTGCCCAGCCTGCCAGCAGCGGGTCCGCCAGGGGGCGTTTCGCGCTCAGGCCGTGGGGCCGCCTCCACCATCAGGTCCGCGCTCAGGCCGTGGAGCCGCCGTCCACCACCAGGTCCGTGCCCACCACCGATGCCGCGTCGTCGGAAGCCAGGTACAGCACGGCGGCCGCCGTCTCCTCGACCGTGGAGACCCGGCCGAGCGGGACCGCGGTCCTCATGCGCTCCGCGCGTCCGGCCTCCGTCTCGCCCGGCTGGAGCGACATGGGCGTGGCGGTGGCGCCGGGCGACACCGCGTTGATGCGGACACCGTCGGCGATGTGGTCCAGGGCGGCGCCGCGCGTGAGGACCGACACGGCCGCCTTGGTGGCGCCGTAGGCCGTGGTGCCGGGGATGCGGCCGTGGACGCCGATCCGGGAAGCGATGTTGACGATGGCGCCGCCGCCGGGCTGGGTGCGCATCTGGCGCACCTCGGCCTGGAGGGCGAGCAGGACGCCGGTGACGTTGATGTCGAGCATCCGGCGCCAGGCGTCCTCGGGGACGTCCGCGACGGGAGTTCCGGCGGCTTCCAGGACCCCGGCGTTGTTCACCGCCACGTCCAGCGAGCCGAAGCGGTCCACGGCGGCGTCGACCAGGGCCCGCACGTCGTCGGCGCGGGTGACGTCGGCGGTGACCGCGAGGGCCTTTCCGCCCGCCGCCTCGATCAGCGCCACGGTCTCGTCGAGCGGCTCCTGGCGCCGCCCGGCTACGACGACGTTCGCGCCCTCGGCGGCGAACGCGAGGGCGATACCGCGTCCGATGCCGGATCCGCCGCCGGTGACGAGGGTGGTCCTGCCGGTGAAACGGTGGGTCATGATCTTCTCTTTTCTTGACTGATCGGTTCAGTATGAGGGCGTGAAAAAGGCGCCCTCGCGGGCGCCCGGTTCTCAGTCGAGCAGTGCCAGGGCCCCTTCCGCGGCGTCCCGGACCCGGGCCGGATCCGCCGACGCCTTTCCGACGACCCGCAGCCCCTGCATCAGCACGAGCAGCATCCGGGCCAGGGTGCGCGGATCGCGGCCCTGGTCCAGCTCGCCCTGCGCCTGCGCGCGGAGCAGGGCCGAGTGCAGCAGGGTCTCCAGCTGGTCCCAGCTGTGCTCCACGCGGCGGCACGCGGCCGTGTCGTGGGGGGCCAGCTCGGTGGCCGTGTTGACGACGAAGCAGCCGGCCAGACGGCGTTCGTCGGCCGCGGATTCAGCGGCGAAACGGCGTACCACCGCCCGTACGGCGGGCAGGGCCGGCCCCGGTCGGGACAGCTCCCGCAGAAGCTGCGGGTCACAGGTCTGCTGGTAGCGGTCCAGCGCCTTCAGGTACAGCTCGTGCTTGTTGCCGAAGGTCGCGTAGAGGCTGGCGCGCCCGATGCCGAGGTGCTCGACGAGGTCGGACATCGAGGTCGCCTCGTAGCCGCGCCGCCAGAACAGCTCGAGGGCTGCCTGCAGCGCGGCGTCCGGATCGAACTCCTTGGTCCTGGCCACGAGGTGGAGCCTAGGCTTTTCTGGAACGTTCGGTCAAGTGATCCGTGGCCTCGCTCACTCGGCCGGGTGGGCCAGTTCCATGTCGTGGCCGTCGCGCCGAGCCCCTGGAACGCCCGGTACCAGGCCGGTTCGGTCATCGAGCCGGCGAAGGAGCTCGCCGCCGAACCCACCACGAAGATGCTGATGGCGATCGGGAAGTACGGCTTGCGGCCGTGCAGCTCCGACAGCTTGCCGTACAGGGGTGTGGTGATCGTCGAGTACCCGGCCGGAAACGGTCAGCGCGCAGGATCCCCGCCGGCATCCGTGGCCGGGCGGGGATCCTGCGCGCGATGGTCTGTCCGGACCGACCGTCAGGCGGTGCGGACCTTGTACACCGTCACCTGTACCGCCTCGTCGTCCAGGCACTGCCCGGACGCCAGGTCGAAGCGCTGCTTCAGCAGCGGGGAGGCGACGAACGGGCGGCCCCGGTGGGTGCCGGTCAGGCCGCGGGAGAGGACCGCCGCGCCGGTGAACGGGTCGCGGTTGTCGATGGCGAACAGCTCACCGGTGCGGTCCCGGAAGATCGCCGCCTGGCGGCCGTCCGGCAGCAGTGCGGCCACCCCCCGGCCCGGGAGCAGCATGCTCAGGTCGCAGACCGTGAACCAGTCGCCGTCCAGAGCGAGTTCGACCTTCAGATCGGTGGTCTCAGGTGCCAGGGTCATCGCTGGGCGCTTCCTTCCAGTACGTCTTCGGCGGGTCGCATGCCGATGGACAGCAGCGGCAGGTCGGGCTTCATCTGGTCGCGCTCGGGCACGAAGGCGACGACCGGGTCCGGGGTGTCCGGCGCGTTCACGAAGGAGACGAACCGGGCCAGCTTCTCGGGGTCGTTGATGGTCTCCGCCCATTCGTCGCGGTAGTGCGCGACGTGCGCCTGCATCAGCTTCTCCAGCTCGTCGCAGATGCCGAGCGAGTCGTGGACGACGACGTCCCGCACGTGGTCCAGGCCGCCGGGGATCCGCTCCAGCCAGGTCGAGGTGCGCTCCAGACGGTCGGCCGTGCGGATGTAGAACATCAGGAACCGGTCGATGAGCCGGACCAGTTCGGCGTCCGACAGGTCCTGCGCGAGCAGGTCCGCGTGGCGGGGCGTGGCGCCGCCGTTGCCGCCGACGTACAGGTTCCAGCCGTTGGCGGTGGCGATCACGCCGAAGTCCTTCGACTGGGCCTCGGCGCACTCGCGCTGGCAGCCGGAGACCGCGGACTTCAGCTTGTGGGGCGACCTGAGCCCCCGGTAGCGCAGCTCCAGGTCGATCGCCATGCGGACCGAGTCCTGGACGCCGTAGCGGCACCAGGTCTGGCCGACGCAGGACTTCACCGTGCGCAGCGACTTGCCGTAGGCGTGGCCGGACTCGAAGCCGGCGTCGACCAGGCGGGCCCAGATCAGGGGCAGTTGCTCCACGCGGGCGCCGAACATGTCGATCCGCTGACCACCGGTGATCTTCGTGTAGAGGCCGAAGTCGCGGGCGATCTCGCCGATCACGATCAGCTTCTCCGGGGCGATCTCACCGCCGGGGATGCGCGGGACGACCGAGTACGAGCCGTTCTTCTGGAGGTTGGCCAGGAAGTGGTCGTTGGTGTCCTGGAGGGCGGCCTGCTCACCGTCCAGGACGTAGCCGCTGGCGCCGATCGCCGGGGCGAGGGAGGCGATGATCGAGGCGACCGCCGGCTTGCAGACCTCGCAGCCGTCACCGCCCCTGGCCTCCTCGCGGCCGTGCCGGTCCAGCAGCTCCTGGTAGCTGTTGATGCGCAGGGCGAGGACGATCTCGTACAGCTCCTCGCGGGTCTGGGAGAAGCAGCCGCACAGGCCCTTGTCGACCTCGATGCCGCCGGCCTCCAGCTCCGCGTTGACGAGCTGACCGAGGACCTTGACGCAGGAGCCGCAGCCGGTGCCGGCCTTGGTGCACTTCTTCACCTCGGGCACGGTCGTGCACTGGTGGTCGGTGACCGCGCCGCGGATCGCGCCCTTGGAGACGTTGTGGCACGAGCAGATGATCGCGTCGTCGGGCAGCGCGGACGGGCCGAGCTGGGCCGGGGCGCCGGCGCCGGCGGGCAGGACGAGGGCCTCGGGCGCGACCGGCGGGACCGAGCCGGTGAACGCCTTCAGCGTGCCGTACGCCTCCGCGTCGCCGACCAGGATGCCGCCGAGCAGCGTGCCGTCGCGGCCGATGACCAGCTTCTTGTACAGGCCCGCGCGGGAGTCGGAGTAGACGACGTCCAGGCAGTCCTCGGCGGTGCCGTGCGCGTCGCCGAAGGACGCCACGTCCACGCCGAGCAGCTTCAGCTTGGTGGACAGGTCGGCGCCGGTGAAGGCGGCCTCGTCCGACGCGATCGTCGCGGCGGCCGTCTCGGCCTGCTCGTACCCGGGCGCGACCAGGCCGTAGACCCGGCCGTCGGCGGCCAGCGCGCACTCGCCGATCGCGAACACGTGCGGGTCGGAGACCGTACGGCACTGCTCGTCGACGCTGATGCCGCCGCGCTCGCCGACCGTCAGGCCGCAGTCGCGGGCCAGCTGGTCACGGGGGCGGACACCGGCGGAGAACACCACCATGTCGGTGGCGAGTTCGGAGCCGTCGGACAGCTTCATGCCGGTCACGGCGCCGTCCTCGCCGACGACGATCTCCTGCGTACCGACGCCCGTGTGGACGCTCAGGCCCATCTCCTCGATGGTGCGCAGCAGGGCGGCGCCGCCGCCCTCGTCGACCTGGACGGGCATCAGACGGGGCGCGAACTCCACGATGTGGGAGGTGAGTCCGAGACCCTTCAGCGCGCCCGCGGCCTCCAGACCGAGCAGACCGCCGCCGACCACGGCACCCGTCGTCGCCTTCTTGGCGTACTCCTCGATCGCGAGGAGGTCCTCGATCGTGCGGTAGACGAAGCAGCCCTCGGCGTCCTTGTTCGGGACCGGCGGCACGAACGGGTACGAGCCGGTGGCCAGGACGAGCACGTCGTAGTCGACGACGAGACCGGAACGGGCGGTCACCCGGCGCGCCTCGCGGTCGATCGTCTCCGCCGGGTCGCCGACGTGCAGCTCGATGCCGTGGTCCTCGATGAACCGCAGGTCCGTCATGGACAGGTCCTCGGGCGTCTTGCCCGAGAAGTACGAGGTGAGCTGGACGCGGTCGTAGGCCGGGCGCGGCTCCTCGCAGAGCACGACCACGCGGTGCGTGGCGGTCAGGCCGCGTTCGGCGAGCGCTTCGAGGAAGCGCTGGCCGACCATGCCGTGGCCGACGAGCACGATCGTGGGGGTGGCCCCCAGGCTGGCGGTCATTCAGGAGCCTCCATCGTTGGTAAGCAGGTGGAGCAGCGGGCCGCCGTCGGAGGGGAGCGGCTCTGCTCCCTCCCAGGCGCGGGCGAGCGCGCCGACGGTGCCGAGTTCGCCGACGAGGACCCCGCCGACCAGGCGGTCGTCGCGGACGACGACCTTGCGGTAGGTGCCGCGGGTGGCGTCGGTGAGCTGGACGACGTCGTCGCCCGGGAGCGCCTCCGTCTCGCCGAACGCGGCGAGGTCGAAGGGGCTGTCGTGCCCGTTCAGCGTGAGTCGCGTCAGGGAGCGGGTGCCGGTGTAGCGGGCGTCCGCGTCGCCGGCCAGCAGCTCCGCGAGCGCGTCGGCCTGTTCGAGTGCGGGAGCGGCGAGGCCGTAGAGGACGCCGTCGTGCTGGGCGCAGTCGCCGATGGCGTGGATGTAGGGGTCGGAGGTGCGCAGCTCGTCGTCGACGACGACGCCCTTGCGGACGTCGAGGCCGGCGGCCTGCGCGAGGCCCACCCGGGGGCGCACCCCACAGGCCACCACGACGAGGTCGGCGTCGAGCGCGTACCCGTCGGCCATCTCCACGGAGCGGACGGCGCCGCCGACGCAGCGCACGTCCCGTACGCGGCACTCGGTGTGCACCTCGACGCCCAGGTCGGTCAGGTGCCGCTTGACGAGCTTGGAGGCGGCCGGGTCGAGCTGGCGCTCCATCAGCCGCTCGGACTGCTGGGCCAGGACGACCTGGGCGCCGCGCAGGGCGAGCGCGCGGGCCGCGGAGACCCCGAGGAGCCCGCCGCCGATGACCACCGCCCGCGCCCCCGGCCGGACCGCCTTGGACAGGCCCAGGCAGTCGTCCATGGTCCGGAAGGCGTGGACGCCCTCGGGCAGCACGTGGTCGGGGGTGAACAGGCCGCGCAGGGGCGGCAGTACGGGGTTGGATCCGGTGGCGAGGACGAGCCGGTCGTATGCGATCACCGTGCCGTCGGCGCACTCGACGGTGCGCTCGTCGCGGTCGATGCCGACGACCCGGCCGCGCACGGCCTGCGCGGGCGCCGGCAGCGCGATCACCTCGGGGCTGTAACGCCCGGCCAGCACCTCGGCGAGCAGCACCCGGTTGTACGGCCGGTGCTCCTCCTCGCCGATCAGCAACGCGGGCGTGCCGAGCTCACCGAGCCGCCGGGCGAGCCGTACGCCCGCGAGGCCGGTGCCGATCACCACCACACGCTCATTCGAGGTCATGTCCTTGAGCGTGCGGTGCCGGTGTTTCCCGGCAGCATCACGACTGTTTCCCACGGGGAACGCTGCCCTCAGCAGAGGCGGGCCGTGGGTGTGAGGGTTCCTGGAGTGCGGTGACGGCGGGCTGTGAGGGAAGCGCCGCACGGCCGTCGCCCGCCCGTCGCATACGCTCCCGATCATGCCCGACATATCTCTGACCATGATCGCCGTGCTCTGCGTCGCGGCTCTCGCCGCCGGGTGGATCGACGCCGTGGTCGGTGGCGGCGGGCTCCTGCTGCTGCCGGTGCTGCTGCTCGGGCTGCCGTCGCACACGCCCGCCGCGCACGCCCTGGGCACCAACAAGGCGGTCGCCATCGTGGGCACGACGGGCGCGGCGGTCACCTACGCCCGCAAGACCCCGGTGGACGTCCGGACGGCGGTGCGCATCGGACTGGCCGCGCTCGCCGGATCGTCCGCCGGGGCCTTCTTCGCGGCCGGGATGAGCACCGACGTCCTCAAGCCGGTGATCATGGTGGTGCTGCTCGGGGTCGCCGCGTTCGTGATCCTGCGGCCCGCCTTCGGCACGGCCCCCGCGACCGGCCCGGTCACCCGGCGCCGGATCCTCGCGGCGATCGGCCTCGCCGGCCTCGGCATCGGCTTCTACGACGGTCTCATCGGCCCCGGCACCGGCACCTTCCTGGTCCTCGCCCTCACCGCCGTGCTCCACCTGGACCTCGTCAGCGCCTCGGCCACCGCCAAGATCGTCAACTGCTGCACCAACGCGGGCGCCCTCGCCACCTTCGCCTGGCAGGGCGCGGTCCTGTGGCAACTGGCCGCCCTGATGGCCGTGTTCAACCTGGCGGGCGGCACCCTGGGCGCCCACACCGCCCTGAAGCAGGGCAGCGGTTTCGTGCGGATCGTGCTGCTGACGGTGGTGTTCGCCCTGGTGGGGAACCTGGCGTACGAGCAGTGGGTTGCTTAAGACCGACCGGCAAATGGATCACTTGAGACGGCGTGTGGTGGGGCGGCCGTCCCACCGGTAGCGCGTGGTGGCGTGGCGGATCACCATGCGGAGCGTGACGAGTGCGGCGGCCAGGTAGAGGCAGGACCCCACGACAGCGCCGTTCCTGTCGGTACAGCGCCGCAGCTTGCCGTAGCCGTTCATCCATGAGTGTGGCCGTTCCACGGCCCACCGCTTGCCGACCTGGATCGGCACGGGCACTCCCTTGCGGGCGACCTCGCCGGTGAAGCCCAACTCGTGGCAGATCACGGGACTTGGTGTTGTCGTAGCCACCGTCGAGGTTGACGTTCACGCCCTCGGGCAGGGGGCCGATCTGCCCGATGGCGGCTTCGAGGGTCGGCCCGAGGAGAGGCGAGTCGTGGCGGCTTGCCCCGGCGGCGACCAGGCCGAGCGGGATGCCGTGGGCCTCGGTAGCGATAGAGCGCTTCAGGCCCTGTTTCTCGCGGTCGACCGGGGAACGGTCCGCACCTTCGCCGCCGCACGGGGCCTTGGTGATGCAGCCGTTGACGGATATCTCGGACAGCTCCAGACCGATCATGCGGTCGTAGGCTTGGAGCGCGAGAGCGTGGACGGCCTCGGAGATGCCTTGTTTCGCCCACTCATCGAGTCTTCGACGGATGGTGCGGTCCGAGTATCCGGGGCTGGAAAGACGCTCGTAGCCCGAGCCGTGGACCAGCGCGAGGACCACATGCTCGAACACGGTCCGGTCGGGGACCCTACGGCGGTGGCGGCCGAGCGGGTGGTTCAGAGTGACCTCCGGTCGTGTGGGCAGGAGTTCGGCCCATGGGTCCCAGAGGGGTTCGAACGGCAAGACGGCACCGCGGGCACGGCTGTCCTTCGTGATCATTGAGAAGCGATTCCCAACCGAGGGACACGGCTGACCCTCGAACTTTCGTGTACATCAGGCTCGGCGGTGCCTGGGTAGCTCAGACTTCGGTGGATGGTGCGTCAGGAGTGGTCTCTTGGTCTTGGCGTTCGGGGTCGGCTCGGCGCGGCAGCAGGAGGCAGAGCGGCACCGCTGCGGCGGTGAACACGGCGGCCCACCAGAAGGCGTCGCCGAATCCCGAGGCCAGCGCGGCCCGGGTGTGGGTGCCGGCGGTGGCGTGCTGCAGGATCATGACGAGGATCGCGGTGCCGATGGAGCCACCGATCTGCTGGGCGACGCGGCTGATGCTGGCGGCAGCCGGGATCTCCTGGCGTCGCAGTCCGACGAAAGCGCCGCCCATCAGGGCGATCATGGCCGCGCCCAGCCCGAGGCCGCGGACGAACAGCACGGCCATCAGCATGGAGTTGTCCATGGTGGCAGTGACGAAGCCGAACGGCATGGTGGCTGCGAAGGTGACGGCGAAGGCGATGACGGCGACCGGGCGCGCCCCGATGCGGTCCATGTACTTGCCGGCCAGCGAACGGGACAACAAGGTGCCCACACCCTGCGGGATGAGCAGGATCGCGGCGCCCAGAGCGGATTCTCCCCGGACCTGCTGCCAGTACAGCGGCATGAGCAGCATGGCCCCGTAGAGGGCGGCTCCGGCCAGTAGCAGCAGCGCCGTGGACGAGGCCAGGGCCCGGTGGCGGAGCAGGCGGATGTCGAGCAGGGCGTCGGCTCCGCGCCGAAGGGCCCAGGCGAGGTAGCCGGTGAGCAGGACGACTCCGGCGAGCAGGGGCAGCCCGGCCCTGATGCCGATGAACGAGTCGGGTCCGCCGAGCTGCGTCAGGCCGTAGATGACGGCGGCGATGCCGGGTGAGAGCAGGAGCGTGCCCACGAGGTCCAGGCGGGGGGTGGTCCCGGGGCGAGGCCCGTCTTCGGGCAGGTTGCGCCAGGCCAGGTAGGCGCCGACGAGGCAGAAGGGGATGTTGAACAGGAAGATCCAGCGCCAGTCGCCCAGGTGCAGGATGACGCCGCCGATCACCGGGCCGACGACCGGGCCCAGGGCGGTGGGCACGGTGATCAGCGACATGACCTTGCCGATGTTGCGGCCCCCGGCGGCCTGCATGGCCAGCGTGGCCATCAGCACCATCATGATGCCGCCGCCGATGCCCTGGAGAACGCGGAATGCGATCAGGCTCGGGGCGTTCCACGCCGCGGCGCACAGCATCGATCCGGCGAGGAACAGGCCCAGGGCGAGGATCCACAGCCGCTTGCCGCCCAGGACCGACTGGGCCCAGCCGACGGTCGGCATCGTGGCGGACAGGGCCAGCAGGTAGGCGGTGGTCACCCACTGGATGGTGGCGAGCGAGGTGTGCAGTTGCCCGACGAGGCTGTCGATGGCGACGCTCATGATCGTGGTGTCGAAGATGACGGCGAGCGCGCCGACGATCAACGTGTAGGTCAGGCGCCGCAAGGCCGGGTCGACCCGGTCGGAACCGGGGACGGGTGGTGACTGGGTACCGCTGGCTTTCATGGACGCCCTCCTTAAGATAATGCGCTCTATCTTATGGAGCTCAGGCTACGGCGCTACCCTAAGATAGGCAAATCTATCTAATTGGAGGAGTGGCGATGCCCGAACGGCGCCGCGGAGCGGCCCTGGAGAATGCCCTGCTGGACGCGGCCTGGGACGAGCTCACGGCCACCGGCTACGCCAGGTTCACCATGGACGCCGTCGTCAAACGCGCCGGCACCAGCCCCCCGGTCCTCTACCGCCGCTGGCCCGACCGCGACGCACTCGTCCGGGCGACCCTCGTCCACATCCTGCACAAGAACGTCCTGGCCGTTCCCGACACCGGAAGCCTCCGCGAGGACGTCCTGACCCTCATGCGGAAGATCAACGCCACCCGCGTCCAGCTCGTCACCGTCATGAGCGTGTACCTGGCCGACTACCACCAGGCGACCGGGACCAGCCCCAGCGAACTGCTCGATCCCTCCGAGACCGGACGGGGGCAAGCCATCGACACGATCTACAACCGTGCCGTCGACCGCGGGGAAGTCAAGGCGGAGCACCTCACCGAACGCATCAAGACCCTGCCGTTCGACCTGCTTCGCCACGAGCTCCTGACCACCTTCGCCGCCGTACCCGACCAGGTTCTCGAAGAGATCGTCGACACGCTCTTCCTCCCCCTGGTGCGTTGACAAGCGAGGGCTTCCGAGCGTAGAGCTCCATGACCGCGGGGACCCATGCCCGTTCTGCCGTCCGGGCCACCTCCGCAGCGCCTATTGCCGGTCGGTCTGAGTCCCTCCGAGCAGGTCCCACCATGACTCGAACCAGCCCCGGGTCTCCGCCACCCGGTCCTCGGGCAGCGGGTGCAGCGGGTTCGGACTCGGCCCGGGCACGTGGAAGTAGGACGCGAGCACGGTCCGTTCGTTGATCAGATACACCTCCGTGGGGGCTGGGACGTGGACGTCCGGAGCTCGAACTCCACCTCGCTGTGGTCGCGCCTCGCCGTGTCCTCCAACAGGTGCCGAAGTTCCTCGATGTCAGGGCTGCCCCCGTCGCCGCCCATGCACAGCACACGCACGCGGATCGAGGCAGGCGGCACGCCGCCCTCGGCGACCCTGAAGGCATCCTGGACGAGCTGGCCCAGCGACCCACGGAGTAGGCCCGGCCTGGTCCATCGTTCTTCTCCCCGCGGCGGCCGCAGGACGCGGGTTCCGCTGCCCTGCCGGGACTGGATGTACCCCTCGTCGGCCAGCTTCCTGAGCGCACGCTGCACCGTGTCGCGCGCAACGCCGAATTCCTTGGCCGTTTCGCGTTGGGGCGGAAGCCGTGACCCGGGTGGGAAAATGCCGCCGGCGATCTGGTCCAGCAGGATGCGCATGACGCGGTCGACCTCGAGGCTCGCACCTTCCCGCCGACTTTCCTCGTCCAAGGAGCCCACCTAGTTGTCTCGGGCCAGCGAAGAAACCGGACTACACGCCCGCAGACCTCAGTGTGACCCCTCCTTCTTCAGCAGTTCGATCATCCCCGTCCCGTCCTCGTCCCCGTGCCCCTGGGCCACCCGCTTCTCCATCAGCTCCAGGTACGGCGTCAGCAGCTCGGGGCTGACGTGCTGTTCCTCGGCCGTGCGCAGGAACGTGGGGATGCCCGCCGCCTGCATCGCGAGGTTGGAGACGACGCCCTTGGTGTAGTCGCCGCTCTCCAGCTGGTCGGCGGTCTGGTGGACGGCCGGGGCCATCGCGGTGAGCCAGCCGAAGAGCAGCGGCGCGAAGTCCTTCGGGGCGATGTCCTCCGGGCGGATCAGCGCGAAGGCGTGCATGACGCCCGCGAACATGCCGTTCATCGCGCTCAGCAACGCCACGTCGTGCAGCGCGGCGAAGCCCGGGTCGGCCCCGACGTACCGGGTGCCGGCCGGGACGGCGAGGGTGTCGCGGTGCTCGGCGAACAGCTCGGGGGAGCCGCTGTAGAAGACGTATCCGCCGGACTCCGGGACCCCGATCATCGGCGGGACGGCCATGATCCCGCCGTCCAGGAAGCGGGCGCCGCGCGCTTCGGCCCAGGCGGCGCGCGCACGGCCCTGGCCCGGGGTGCCGGTGGTCAGGTTCACCAGGTCCCGGCCGGTGAGGTCGGCCCCGTCGAGGGCCTCGCCCACGGAGGCGTCGTCGAGCAGACACGCGACCACGAGCCGGTTCGCGGCCACCGCCTCAGCGGCGGTCCGGGCAACGGTGGCGCCTTCGGCGGCGAGGGCCTCGGCGCGGGAGGCCGTGCGGTTCCAGACGGTCACCGGGTGTCCTGCGGCGAGCCAGGCGCGTGCCAGGGCGGTGCCCATGTCGCCGGTGCCGAGGAGGGTGAGAGGGGTGCGGGAATCAACTGGGTTGTCGGTCATGGCGTTTAGGCTCGTCCCAGGGGTGCGACCGCTCAAGTACGTACTTCGAAGTGGGCGGTTACCCCGGGGGAAGCGTGCAGGCAGCGGAAGGGGAGGGCTCGGGGATGGGGACGAGGGGGCGGCGGCCGGGGTCGTACGTCTGCGGGATCGACGCGGCGATGGACGTGATCGGCGGCAAGTGGAAGGTGCTGATCCTCTGGGCGCTGCACGAGCGGCCCTGCCGCTTCGGCGAGCTGCGCCGCGAGCTGCCGGGGATCACCGAGAAGGTGCTGGCCTCGCACCTGCGGGAGATGGAGGCCGACGGCCTGGTGCACCGCGAGGCGTACGACGAGGTGCCGCCCCGGGTGGAGTACTCGCTGACCCCCCGGGGCGTCTCCCTGAACGAGGCACTGGAACCGCTGGGGGCCTGGGGGAAGGCCAACGTGCTGGGAGGGTCACCGGCTGCCGGTCAGATGCGCGAAGACGACGACGTTCCCCTGGTACCCGGAGCCGCGTGAGTAGCCGCCGCCGCAGGTGATGACCCGCAGCTCGGGGCGGCGGGCGGCGCCGTAGACCTTCTCGTCGGGGAAGTCCTTCGCCGCGTACGCCTCGACGGCGTCCACGGTGAACACCGCGACGCCGCCGTCCCGCCGGTCCACCTCGATCGTGGCGCCCTTGGCCAGGGCGCCGAGGTCGTAGAAGACCGCGGGGCCGTCGGCGTTGTCGACGTGGCCTGCGACGATGGCGGTGCCCTGTTCGCCGGGCGTGGTGCCGGCCTCGTACCAGCCGGCGAGGTTCCTCCGCGCGGCGGGCGGTACGTCGAGGCTGCCGGTCCTCGTCAGGCCCAGCCCGGTCAGGGGCGCGTTCACCCGGATCGCCGGGATGCGGATGCGGTCGGGCGGCGAGGGCGGCAGCGCGGGCACGGCGGGCCGCTCACCGGCCCGGCCGTCCTGCCCGTCCTGCCCGGCTCGGGCCTGCGCGGCGGAGGGCTGCGGCGGGGCGTGCGTCTCGGCGCCGTTGCGCAGCAGCCACGCCCCGGAGCACAGGGCGAACACCGTGACGGCCGCCATGGCGGCGTTGGCCGGGTTGCCGGACCTGGTGCCGTACCTGGGGAACCTGCGCATGGCCGACCCTTTCCTGATCCCCGACAGTCGTCCCGTTCTCGGCCCTCGACCCAGCAGACAGCAGACCCCGGGCTCCTGTCCTGGGACCGCCCCGTACCCCCCTCCGGGCCGCGAGGGGCGTCGGACCCGGAGGGGGAGGGGACATGCGGTACCGGCGACGGACAGCGGAGGGTGTCCGTCAGATCCCGTCGCCTCTCGCCCGGCGATGCAGGAGCCAGGTACCGCCCGCGGCGGCGACGGCGAGGGCCGCCACACCGGCCGCGGTCTGCACGGGATCGGGGCCCAGTGCGCCGCCGACCCCCGTCTTCACACTCCCTCTGGGATGGACCTGCTGGTGCCCGGCCGTCAACGTGACGACCAGGTCACCGGTGATCCGCCGACCGCTCCCGGTGCACGTCGCCGTGATCTCGTACGTCCCCGGCTGCGCGCTCGGCGGCACCCGGAACCGCCCGGTCGCGTCCTGCTCGTGCGGGCCCGGCGCGAGGCTGAGGGGACCGGCCCCGACCGCGCTGGCGTCACCCGTCGCCGTGCCGCCGTCGCCGCAGGCCGCCGTGCGCACCGTGACCTGTCCGCCCGGGACGACCGAGGACGGGTACACCTCCACGTCACCGGCGGACGCGCCGTACGCGGGGGCGGCGGCGAGGGCCGCGGCGGCGACGGCGAGCGCGGTGCCGGTCAGCGGCCGGGCGGTACGTCGCATCGGTGCTCCTTCGAGCTGTTCGTTCGTGCACCTGCCCTTCCGAGGTAACGGGCAGCGAGACGACCCCGCTTTCTGATGGAGCGTCAGAATTGGGGTGAATGGGTGTCAGGGGGAGGTGGGCGGGGTGGCGTTCGTCGGTGTTTGGGCAGGTCACGGGCTGTCGGCGGACCGGTCGCGGAAAAGCGCGGGGCGCGCGTGTGAACGGGTGACCCGGACGCCGCGCGCATCCGCCCTTGACCTCAAGAAAGGTTGAGGTATGAGGCTGTGCCGCATGAACACAGCCGTTACGAACGCACCCGTCCCCGACCCGCCCGCGACCGAGCCCCTCCGGGTGACCCTCGTCGTCGGCAGCAACCGTCACGGCCGCTTCGGCCCGGTCGTCGCCGGCTGGCTCCTCGACCACCTCCAAGGCCGGGACGACCTGGTCGCCGAGGTCGTGGACGTCGTCGACGTCGACCTGCCGACGTCCTTCGAGCCGACCCCCGAGGCGACCGCCGCGCTGTCCGGCGTCACCCCGAAGCTGGCCCGCGCGGACGCCTTCGTGGTCCTCACCCCCGAGTACAACCACTCCTTCCCGGCGGGCCTGAAGAACCTCGTCGACTGGCACTTCGGCGAGTGGCGGGCCAAGCCCGTCGCCCTCGTCTCCTACGGCGGACTGGCCGGCGGCCTGCGCGCCGTCGAGCACCTCCGGCAGGTCTTCGCCGAGCTGCACGCCGTGACGGT
Organism: Streptomyces sp. SID5464; assembly: GCF_009862985.1. Taxonomy (NCBI): domain Bacteria; kingdom Bacillati; phylum Actinomycetota; class Actinomycetes; order Kitasatosporales; family Streptomycetaceae; genus Streptomyces; species Streptomyces sp. SID5464. The sequence goes on from NZ_WWIQ01000076.1 coordinate 214,201, forward strand.
CCGCGACACCGTCTCCTTCCACAACGCCGGCGCGTCCTTCGACGACGCGGGCACCCTGCACGACCCGTCCGGCCCGGACGCGGCGGCCAAGGCCATGCTGGACCAACTGGTGTGGTGGGGCCTGGCGTTGCGCGAGGCCCGGGCGAAGCGGCCGTACGCGGGCTGAGCCCGCCCGCCCTCACCCCTGCCCGCCCCCTGTCACCCCCGCGCCCGCCAGTCACCGCCCGCGATCGGCCTCCCGCTGGTCCGGAGCCGGGCGGCGACGGCGGGCGCGGCGACGTACACCCAGGCCCGGACAACCGCTCCGTCCGCGTCGCGCACGACCTTCCGCTCGACGCGTTCGTACAGGCTGCGCGGGTCGCCCGGCACGTAGTCCTCCAGCCGGTCCAGCTCGGCGAGCAGCTCCGCGTACGTCTGAGGGTGTGCGGTCACCAGCTCCCCGCACACGACCCCGCCGCCCGGCTCCTCGACCGCGTAGGGATAGCCCGGCCCCTCGTACAGCACCGCGCCGGAGAGCCGTCCCGGTACCTCGGAGCGGGTGCGGCCGCGCAGGAAGAGGTCGTGGTTGACCTCGCCGGGGCGGAGGGTGCCGTAGACGAAGAAGGGGAGGGTCACAGGAACGATTCTCCACCCTCACACACCTCCACACCGGGCCTATGGACATGACATGTCCGGGCCGCCTTAACTCGCGGTCAACATCAACGCCGCACCCGGTCGACCCCACGCGACCGGGTGCGCCCGTATGAGGAGACCGATGAGTCGGATACGTCACGTCCGGGGGTCCCGTCTCGCCGTCGCGGGGGCGGCCGTCACCGGCACCGCCGCCCTGCTGGCCGCCGCGCTCTCGCCGAACGCCCTGGCGGAGGACCGGCCGACCCGGTCCGACGCGATCGACAGTGCCGAGACGGTCCTCGCCGACCGGGCCGCCGAACTGGGCCTCACCTCGGCCCAGGAGACCAAGGTCCGGGACGTGGTCGTCGACGAGGACGGCACCCGGCACGTCCGCTACGACCGCACGTACCACCGGCTCCCGGTCCTGGGCGGTGACTTCGTCCTCCATCTGCACCCGGACGGCAGCTACCGCGGCACGAGCCGGGCCACGAAGTCCGCGCTCTCCCTCAAGAGCGTCACCCCGAAGGTGAGCGCCCCGAAGGCCGCCGACCTCGCCGCGAGCCTGCTGCGCGCCGCGCACCTCGGCGAGACCCTGAAGAAGCTGACCGCCCGGCCGCGGCTGGTCGTCGACGCCCTGCACGGCGCCCCGAAGCTGGCCTGGCAGACCGACGCGGTGGCGCACGACGGGCTCGGCAACCCGGTCGGGCGCACGGTGCTGACCGACGCGACGACCGGCGACCGGATCGACGCCTGGGACACCCTGGAGTCGGCGTCGGGCGACGGCAAGTCCCTCTACGGCGGAACGGTTCCGCTGGAGACGACGAAGTCCGGGTCGTCGTACCAGCTGAAGGACGCGACGCGGGGCGGCACCTATACGGGCGACGCCGCGAACAAGACGGACCTGTGCCTGCTGACCGTGTGCCTGAACCGGGCCCCCGCGACCGTCTTCTCGGACGCCGACAACCACTGGGCCACGGGTCAGGCCTCCGACCGCGCGACGGTCGCGGTGGACGCCCAGTACGGCACGGACGTCACCTGGGACTACTTCAAGAACGCGCACGGGCGCAACGGCATCGCCGGCGACGGCAAGGGCTCGTTCAACCGCGTCCACTACGGCAAGGACTACAACAACGCCTTCTGGGACGACAACTGCTTCTGCATGACGTACGGCGACGGCGACGGCAAGCAGCTCGGACCGCTGGTGTCGCTGGACGTGGCCGGGCACGAGATGTCCCACGGCGTGACGTCGAAGACGGCGGCGCTGACGTACTCGGGCGAGTCCGGCGGCCTGAACGAGGCCACGTCGGACATCTTCGGCACGCTGGTGGAGTTCTACGCGGACAACGCGAAGGATCCGGGTGACTGGCTGATCGGCGAGAAGGTCGTGCGCTCCGGGCTCGGCCGGGAGGCCCTGCGCCGCATGGACAAGCCGTCGACGGACGGGAAGTCCGCCGACTGCTGGAGCGAGGGGCTGGCCGACCTCGACGTGCACTACTCCTCGGGCGTCGGCAACCACTTCGCGTACCTCCTCGCGGAGGGCAGCGGCGCGAAGACGATCAACGGCGTCGCCCACACCTCCCCGACCTGCGACGGCTCCGCGGTGAAGGGCATCGGCCGGGCCAAGCTGGGCAAGATCTGGTACCGCGCCCTGACGGTCTACATGACGTCCTCGACGGACTACGCGGGGGCCCGTACGGCGACCCTGAACGCGGCGAAGGACCTCTACGGCAGCGACAGCACGGAGCGGAAGGCCGTGGCGGCGGCCTGGAGCGCGGTCAACGTGGGCTGAGCCGCACCGGCACGGACAGGAAAGCCTAGGGCCGCACCGCCTCCAGTCGCACCGCGCACGCCTTGAACTCCGGCATCCGGGAGGTCGGGTCGAGCGCCGGGTTGGTGAGGGAGTTGGCGCGGCCCTCGCCCGGCCAGTGGAACGGCATGAAGACGGTGTCGGGGCGGATGGTGTTGGTGATCCTGGCGGGCGCCACGGCCCGGCCCCGCCGGGACACGACGGCCACCGGATCGCCCTCGGCCGCCCCGAGCCGGGCCGCGAGCCGCGGGTGCAACTCCACGAACGGCCCGGGCGCGGCGGCGTTCAGCTCCGCCACCCGCCGGGTCTGCGCCCCGGACTGGTACTGCGCCACGACCCGCCCCGTGGTGAGCAGCACCGGGTACTCGTCATCCGGTTCCTCGGCGATCGCCCGGTGCGAGACGGGGACGAAGCGGGCGCGTCCGTCGGGGGTGGCGAAACGGTCGAGGAAGAGGCGCGGGGTGCCGGGGTGGGCAGGGTCCGCCGTGTCCCCGGTGGCGGCCGGCGTGTCTCCCGTGGCGGCCGGCCTGTCGTCGGTGGAGGCCGGGCGGCCCGGCGCGCTCCCTTGCGCCCCGGGGCCGCCCGCCCCGTCCTCGGCCCCCGTCAGGCCCTCCGGCTCCACCGCCGGGCACGGCCAGAACACCCCGTTCTCCTCGACCAGCCTGCGATACGTGATCCCCGAGTAGTCCGCGGGGCCGCCCGCGCTCGCTCGGCGGAGTTCCTCGAAGATCTCCTCCGGGTCGGTCGGGAAGCCCTTCTCCACGCCCAGGCGGGCGGCCAGTTCGTGGAGGACCTCCAGGTCGCTGCGGACGCCGTCGGGCGGGGTGATGGCCTGGCGGCGGAGCAGGACCCTGCCCTCCAGGTTGGTCGTCGTGCCCGTCTCCTCGGCCCACTGGGTGACCGGCAGGACCACGTCCGCGAGCGCTGCCGTCTCCGACAGGACCACGTCACAGACGGCCAGGAAGTCCAGGGACTTGATGCGCTCCTCGATGTGCGCGGCACGCGGCGCCGACACCACCGGGTTGGACGCCATCAGCAGCAGCGACCTGACGTCCGTGCCCAGCGCGTCCAGCAGCTCGTACGCACTGCGCCCCGGGCCGGGCAGCGAGTCGGGGTCCACGCCCCACACCTCGGCGACATGCCGCCGCGCCGCCGGGTCGTCCAGCTTGCGGTAGCCCGGCAGCTGGTCGGCCTTCTGCCCGTGTTCGCGGCCGCCCTGCCCGTTGCCCTGCCCGGTCAGGCAGCCGTACCCGGACAGCGGGCGGCCCGCCCGGCCGGTCGCCAGGCACAGGTTGATCCACGCGCCCACCGTGTCGGTGCCCTTGGACTGCTGCTCGGGCCCGCGCGCGGTGAGCACCATCGCCGACTCGGGCTCGCAGAACATCCGTACCGTCTCCCGCAGTTCGGGAACGGACACCCCCGTGATCCGCTCCACGTACTCCGGCCAGTGCGCCATCGCCGCGGCCCTGGCGTCCTCCCAGCCCACGGTCCGCTCCTGGACGTACTCCTCGTCCACTCGTCCCTCGGCGATCACCAGGTGCAGCAGACCCAGGGCGAGCGCCAGGTCAGTGCCCGGCCGGGGCGCCAGGTGCAGGTCCGCCTGCTCGGCGGTCCTGGTGCGGCGCGGGTCGATGACGATCAGCGTGCCGCCGTTCTCCTTCAGCTCGGTGAGGAAACGCAGGGACGGCGGCATGGTCTCCGCGAGGTTCGAGCCGACGAGGATCACGCAGCCCGTCCTGGGGATGTCCTCCAGTGGGAAGGGCAGCCCTCGGTCGAGGCCGAACGCCTTGATACCGGCCGCCGCGGCCGACGACATGCAGAAGCGGCCGTTGTAGTCGATCTGGGACGTGCCGAGCACGACCCGCGCGAACTTGCCGAGCGTGTACGCCTTCTCGTTCGTCAGGCCGCCCCCGCCGAACACGCCGACCCCGTCCGGCCCGTACTCCGCGCGCGTCCGGCGCAGCCCCTCGGCGATCCGGTCCAGCGCCTCGTCCCAGGAGGCCGGCACCAGAGCGCCCTGCTCGCGCACCAACGGCGAGGTCAGGCGCACGTTCGAGGCCAGCACGGCCGGCGCCGTACGGCCCTTGCCGCACAGTGCCCCCCGGTTCACCGGGAAGTCCGTACGCTCGCTCACCTCGACGGTCCCGTCGGGCGCGGGCGTCAGGTTCATCCCGCACTGCAAGGCGCAGTACGGGCAGTGCGTGGGCGTGGCGGTGGTCTGCATACCGTTCAGCCTGCTTCCACCGTGTTACGCCCGGGACGGTTCCCTGTTACGCGGCAGGGACGGCAACCTCCCCGCCACCGCCCCACCGGCGTGAGGCACACGCCTGCCCACCTTCAGGTCGCCGCCGACCGGCACGGACGTTGCCTGTGCGACCAAAAACGTCACATGTGGCTCATTGCTCTCCTTTCTTGGCTGATCCGACCTAGTTGAGTGTTGAAGCAGCCGCACTACGCTCTCGCTACGCGCAGCGCTCGCACGACTCCGTACGGCGTTCGACACCCGGGCATGCCCGCCGCTCACGGCAGCATCCACCTGCGGCTCCGCCGCGTGTGGCCATCCGACACTCGAAACAGCCAGGAGGCCAACCGACCATGCCTCTGCGCCATCTGACCCCCCGTGACCGGCAGCTGTTCCGGCAGTACGGCCGGGGCCCCACCGTCCCCGTCCCCGACCCCCTCCTGCACCACGCCGTCGCCCGGCACGCCGCGGCCACCCCGCACGCCGTGGCCGCCGAGCACCAGGGCGCGCACCTCACCTACGGCGAGCTGGACCGGTACGCCGACGCCCTCGCCGCCCGCCTCGTCCGCGAGGGCGTACGCCCCGGCGACCACGTCGGCCTGTTCGTCCGCCGCTCGATCCCGATGCTCGTCGGCCTGCTCGGCATCCTGAAGGCCGGCGCCGCCTACGTCCCGCAGGACATCGGCCTCGCGCCCCCGGCCCAGCTCACCCACGTCATCCGCACCGCCCGCACCCGGGTCGTCCTCACCGTCGCCGAACACGCCCACCGGGTACCGCTGCCGGACGGCCACCTGCTGCTCGCGCTCGACGAGCCGCTGCCGTACGCCCCGGCCCCGCGCCCGCGCGTCACCGGCGAGGACGGCGCTTACGTCCTGTTCACCTCCGGCACCACCGGCCGCCCCAACGGCGTGAAGGTCACCCACCGCAACGTCGCCAACCTCCTGCTCACCGAGCCGGGCGGCCTCGGCATCCGCCCCGGCGACCGGGTCGCCCAGCTCCTCAACATCGCCTTCGACATGGCGGCCTGGGAGATCCTCGGCTGCCTCACCCACGGCGGCACCCTCGTCATCCGCGGCAAGGACATCGCCGCGGCGGCCCGCACCGCCGACGTGCTGATCGCCACCCCGACCGTGCTGTCGGGCCTCGACCCCGCCGGCTGCCCGCGCGTGCGCACGGTCGCCGTGGCGGGGGAGCCCTGCCCGCGCCCGCTGGCCGACCGCTGGGCCCGGCGGGCCGTCTTCCACAACTGCTGCGGCCCGACGGAGACCACGATCGTCAACACGATGAGCCGCCACGACCCGGCCGCCCCGCTGCTCACCATCGGCCGCCCCACCCCCAACAACACGGTCTACGTCCTCGACGCCGACCGGCGCCCGGTGCCCGTCGGCGAGCCCGGCGAGATGTGGGCGGGCGGCGACTGCGTCTCCGCCGGCTACCTCGGCGACGACGCCCTCAACGCCGAGCGCTACGCCCCCGACCCCTTCCTCGGCGGCGACCGCCGCATGTTCCGCACCCGGGACCTCGGCCGCTGGACCCCCGGCGGCGAGCTGGAGCACCTCGGTCGCACCGACGACCAGGTCAAGGTGCGCGGCTTCCGCGTCGAGCTGGACTCCGTCTCCGCCGTCCTGGAGACGGCCGCCGGCTGCACCCGCGCCGTCACCCTGAAGCGCGACGCCCGCACCCTGGTGTCCTTCGTCTGCCCCGCCGACATCGACCCCGACACGGCCCGCCGCGCGGTCGCGGAGGCCCTGCCGTACTACTGCGTCCCCGAGCAGGTCCTGCCCCTGGCGTTCCTCCCCGAGACCGACCGCGGCAAGGTCGACAAACAGGCCCTGCTGAGCATGCTCGAACAGCGCCTGGCGGTGGCCCGATGACCACGTCCCCGGCCCGGACGCGCCAGGACACGGGCGAGCTCCCGCCGCTCCTGCCCGCCCCCCGCCGCCTGCTCAAGCACCCCCGCCTGATGCACTACAACCGCCTCGCGGCCCTGGTCCTCCTGGCCAACGCGGCGTTCCTGTGGGCCGCGCGGCCCCTGGCCACGCCCACCCTCGGGCACGCCGCCCTCGCCAACCTCGCCCTCGCCGTCCTCGTGCGCCAGCAGTACGTCATCAACCTCTTGTTCCGGCTGGCGACTTCGGCCCCGGTGAGCTGGCCGCTGAAGGTCCGCTGGACGCTCGGCAAGGTGTACCACTTCGGCGGGCTGCACGTGGGCGGGGCGCTGGCCGGGGCGGCCTGGTTCCTGGCCCTGACGGTCGCGGTGACCCGCGCCGGAACGGACCTGCCGCTGATCACGGTGAGCTGGACCCTGGTGGCCCTGCTCGCCCTGATCGTCGCCACCGCGCTGCCGCCCTTCCGCTCCCGCCACCACGACCGGTTCGAGAAGATCCACCGCTTCGGCGGCTGGAGCGCCCTCACGCTGTTCTGGACCCACACCCTGCTGTCCGGCCAGGGACCGGTGCCGCTCGCGGTCCTCGCCGTCGTCACCTTCAGCGTGGCCCTGCCCTGGCTGCGGCTGCGCAAGGTGGACGTCCGCGTCGAACGTCCGTCGCCGCACGTCGCGCTGGCCCGCTTCGACTACGGCGAGACCCCCTTCGCCGGCTCCTCCACCGCGATCAGCCGCAGCCCGCTGACGGAGTGGCACTCCTTCGCCAACGTGCCCGCCCCCGGCCGCTCCGGCTTCCGGCTCACCATCTCCCGCGCCGGTGACTGGACCGGCTCCTTCATCGACGACCTGCCCTCGCGGGTGTGGGTGAAGGGCATCACCACGGCCGGAGTCGCCAACATCGAGGTCCTGTTCAGAAAAGTGGTCTACGTCGCGACCGGCAGCGGCATCGGCCCCTGCCTGCCCCACCTGCTCGCCGCGGAGGTCCCCTCGCGCCTGGTCTGGGCGACCCGCGACCCCCGCGCCACCTACGGCGACGCCCTCGTCGACGAGATCCTCGCCGTCCAGCCGCACGCCCTGGTCTGGGACACCTCCCGGCACGGCAAGCCCGACATGGTGCGCCTCGCCCACGCCGCGTACCGCGACTTCGGTGCGGAGGCGGTCATCTGCATCTCCAACAAGCGGCTGACCTGGCAGGTGGTGCACGGTCTGGAACGGCGCGGCGTTCCGGCGTACGGCGCGATCTGGGATTCCTAACCCAACGTCCAGGGAGCCAGGATGAACCACCTGAAAGTCGAACGGGACGGCCGCGTGGTGACCGTCCGCCTGCACCGCCCGCACGCCCTGAACGCGCTCAGCTCCGAGCTGCTCGCCGAACTCCTCGGCCTCCTCGGCCCGTTGGACCAGGACCCGGAGGTGGGCTGCTTCGTCGTCACCGGCTCGGAGAAGGTCTTCGCGGCCGGTGCGGACATCCGGGAGATGGCCGGCAGGTCGGCCGTCGACATGATGTCCGAGGACTACTTCGCGGCCTGGGAGGACTTCGCGGACCTGCGCACCCCGAAGATCGCCGCCGTGGCCGGCTACGCGCTCGGCGGCGGCTGTGAGCTGGCCATGATGTGCGATCTGGTCGTCGCGGGCGAGTCGGCCCTCTTCGGCCAGCCGGAGATCAAGCTGGGCGTGATACCCGGCATCGGCGGAACCCAGCGGCTGACCCGTCTGGTGGGCCGGGCCAAGGCGCTGGACCTGGTGCTCACCGGCCGCACGATGGACGCCCGGGAGGCCGAGCGCTGCGGCTTGGTCTCCCGCGTGGTCCCCGACGACCGGGTCCTCGCCGAGGCACTGGAAGCGGCGGCGGCCATCGCCTCGTACGGCCGTACGGCGGTCCGGGCGGCCCGCGAATGCGTCGACCGGGCCCTGGAGTCGGGCCTGCGGGACGGCCTCCGCTTCGAACGGCGGGTGTTCCACGCCCTGTTCGCCACCGAGGACCAGAAGGAGGGGATGACGGCGTTCCTGGAGAAGCGCCCCCCGCGCTTCCACGGACGCTGACGGTCACAGGACAGCCGGGGGCGGGACGCCCGCAGCGCGCCGGCCGCGCTCCCGCCCCCGGCCACGTTTTCCTTTCCCCCAGTTCGCGTCATCCGAGCGGCTGTTCGGCCGTGGTCAAGGCCCGCTCCACCCCTGGCTCCCGGGGGCCGAGGAACCGGGGGTCCGGCCGGAACACCGCGTCCAGAGCGGCCTTCCCGGCGGCGAGGATCTCCCGGGCGCCCCCGTAGTACCAGGTCGCGTCATGCACGGCGTCCACGCCCACCCCGTACGACTCGACACCCGCCGCCTCACACAGCGCCACCGCCCGCCGGATGTGGAAGCCCTGGCTGATCAACACGGCCTCGTCCACGCCGAAGATCTTCTTCGCGCGCACGCAGGAGTCCCAGGTGTCGAACCCCGCGTAGTCGCTGACGATCCGCCCGTCGGGCACCCCGTGCCGCGTCAGGTACACCCGCATCGCGTCCGGCTCGTCGTAGTCCTCGCGACTGTTGTCCCCGGTGACGAGCACCACCTCGACCCGCCCCTCGCGGTACAGCCCGGCCGCCGCGTCCAGCCGGTGCGCGAGGTACGGCGACGGCTCCCCGTCCCACAGCCCGGCACCGAACACCACGGCCACATCGGTCCGCGGCACGTCCGCCGCCGTCCGCAGCCGGTCACCCGCGACCACGTACATCCAGGTCGCCGGCAGCAACGCGAGCACGCACCCGGCCATCACGGCCTGCACCAGCCGCCGCTGCCCCCGCCGGGTACGCGGCAGCCGCGGTCTGCGGAACGTCACACGACGCATCGGACGGTCCCTCCCCAGGTCGGCCCCTCGACAGTCAGGGACGTCCTCCCGGGCCGCCCGGTTCATCCGGATACGCGTGACCAGCTTCACTCGTTACACGGAAACCCCAGGTCAAGCCGCCTCACACCGAACCTGTCCCACATCGTGAACCGCTGGAAAACACCCGTGACGCCCACGCAACGGGAAGGCAACGTGCGGCGGCGACCATCGGTGACATGCCCAGCCAGCTCAGCCTCGTCCCGCCGCCCGCCACGCGCCGCCCGGCCCCGCCCGCTCTCGTGGTCGTGGCGCACGGCAGCCGCGACCCCCGTGCGCTGAGCACCGTCCGCGCGCTCCTGGACCGCGTCCGCGCGCTCCGCCCCGACGTGCCGGTGCACCTCGGGCACATCGAACTGAACGCCCCCCTGCTCCCCGACACGCTCGCCGCCCTGGGAGACACGGAGGCGGTCCTGGTCCCCCTCCTCCTCAGCCGCGGCTACCACGTCAAGCAGGACATCCCGGAGATGGCCGCGGCCGCCGGGGCCCGCACCCACCTGGCGGCCCCCCTGGGCCCGCACCCCCTCCTGGTGGACGCCCTCCAGGCCCGCCTGACCGAGGCCGGCTGGCCCACGCACATGGACGAGGCGACCCGCCGCACCAGCGCCGTGATCCTCGCCGCCGCCGGCTCCCGCGACCCGGACGCCAAGACGGACACCGGCCGCACGGCCCACCTGCTCGCCGCTCGCCTGGGCGTCCCCGTCATCCCCGCCTACGCCTCCGCGGCGACCCCGACGGTCCAGACGGCCGTGCGCACCCTGATCGCGCGGGGCCGCCACCGCATCGCCCTGGCCTCCTACTTCACGGCCCCCGGACGCTTCGCCACGGAGTGCGCCCAAGCGGCCCCCTGGATCGCAGCGGCCCCCCTCGGCACCCACCCGTCGATGGCCCGGCTCCTCCTGCACCGCTACGACGAGGCCCTGGCAACCCGGGCTTTCGAGGAACCAGCACTGGCATCGGCCTGAAGGTGGCGCGGGGCTGTATTCGATATGCGGCTCCGCCGCGTGGGCGCGACAAGCCACACTCAACCCGCACCCGCCACACACCCGCACCCGGCAAACGCTCAGGCACACAGCACACCCGGGCCCGTACTGTCGACACATGGCAGGCACCTCACAAACCCCCCCGGCCTACGACCCGACGTCGGTCGACCGCTGGGCCCCGGAACCAGACAAGCGCCCCGGCCGCACCGCCTTCCAGCGCGACCGGGCCCGAGTCCTGCACAGCGCCGCCCTGAGAAGACTCGCCGGCAAAACCCAAGTGGTGACGCCCGGCACCATGGGCCCGGCCTGGGACGCCAGCCCCCGCACCCGCCTCACCCACTCCCTCGAATGCGCCCAGGTCGGCCGCGAGCTGGGCGCGGCCCTCGGCTGTGACCCGGACCTCGTGGAAGCCGCCTGCCTCTCCCACGACCTCGGCCACCCCCCCTTCGGCCACAACGGCGAACAGGCCCTCAACGAGTTCGCGGCGGACTGCGGCGGCTTCGAGGGCAACGCCCAGTCCCTCAGGCTCCTCACCCGCATCGAGCCCAAACGGTTCACCCCCGAAGGCTCCGTCGGCCTCAACCTCACCCGCGCCGCCCTCGACGCCGCCACCAAGTACCCCTGGCCCCGTGGCGCCCACCCCACCGACCCGGCGTCCCGCAAGTTCGGTGTCTACGAGGACGACCGCCCGGTCTTCGACTGGGTCCGCAAGGACGCCCCCGGCACCCGCATCTGCTTCGAGGCGCAGGTCATGGACTGGTCCGACGACGTGGCCTACTCGGTGCACGACGTGGAGGACGGCCTGCACGCCGGCCACATCGACCCGAACTGCCTGCACGCGGAACCCGAACGGCAGGACGTCTTCCAGGTCGCCCGGGACCGGTACGTACCGGCGGACACCGACCCCGCCGAACTCGCCGAGGCCCTGGACCGGCTCCTCGCCCAGGAGTGGTGGCCGCACGGCTACGACGGCACCGCCGTCGCCCAGGCCCGGCTGAAGGATGCCACCAGCCAGCTCATCGGCCGCTTCTGCCTGGCCGCCGAGACCGCGACCCGCACCGCGTACGGCACCGGACGGCTCACCCGGTACGCCGCCGAACTCGTCGTCCCGCGCGGGACCCGGATGGAGTGCGCCGTCCTCAAGGCCGTCGCCGACCTCTACGTCATGCAGCGCGCCGAGCAGGAACGCCTGCGCGCCGACCAGCGCGTCGTCGTCGCCGAACTGGCCGAGGCGCTCACCGCCCGCGCCCCGGACGGCCTGGACCCGCAGTTCCGCGCGCTGTTCGACCGGGCGCCGGACGACCGGGCCCGCAAACGGGTGATCGTCGACCAGATCGCCTCCCTCACCGACACCTCCGCCCGTTCGCTTCACGCCCGTCTGACGGGGCACGCATGAAACTGGCGGGAAACAGCAGACGGCACACGGGAAACAGGGGAGCCCGGCACGCCCGATCGTGACCCTCCGTGGCCTGATCGGGTCACTCCCCCTTCCCGCATCACGCTCCGTGCGGGACGCTCGCAAGTGGCGACACCCTTACGAGGAGGCACCAAGTGGTCGACGCGGATCAGACATTCATCATCGTCGGAGGCGGACTCGCCGGCGCCAAGGCGGCCGAGACGCTCCGGGCGGAGGGCTTCACCGGCCGGGTGATACTGATCTGCGACGAACGTGACCACCCCTACGAGCGTCCGCCGCTGTCCAAGGGCTACCTCCTCGGCAAGGAGGAACGCGACAGCGTCTTCGTGCACGAGCCCGCCTGGTACGCGGCGAACGACATCGAGCTGCACCTCGGCCAGACCGTCGACGCGATCGACCGTGCGGCCAAGACCGTCCGCTTCGGCGAGGACGGCACCGTCGTCCGCTACGACAAGCTGCTCCTGGCGACCGGCGCCGAGCCCCGCCGCCTCGACATCCCGGGCACGGACCTGGCCGGCGTCCACCACCTGCGCCGGCTCGCGCACGCCGAGCGGCTCAAGCACGTACTGACCAATCTCGGGCGGGACAACGGCCACCTCGTGATCGCGGGCGCCGGCTGGATCGGCCTGGAGGTCGCGGCGGCGGCCCGCGAGTACGGCGCGGAGGTCACCGTGGTCCACCGCGGGCCGACCCCGCTGCACCACGTCCTCGGCCCCGAGCTCGGCCAGCTCTTCGCCGACCTGCACCGCGACCACGGCGTCCGCTTCCACTTCGGCAGCCGGCTCACCGAGATCGTCGGCCAGGACGGCATGGTCCTCGCGGCCCGCACGGACGACGGCGAGGAACACCCGGCGCACGACGTCCTGGCCGCGATCGGCGCGGCCCCGCGGGTCGCCCTCGCCGAGGCGGCCGGGCTGGAGATCGCCGACCGGGCGCGCGGCGGCGGCGTCGTGGTCGACGAGCGGCTGCGCACCTCCGACCCCGACATCTACGCGGCCGGCGACGTGGCCTCCTTCCACCACACCCTCTTCGAGACCAGCCTGCGGGTGGAGCACTGGGCCAACGCGCTGAACGGCGGCCCGGCGGCGGCCCGCTGCATGCTCGGCCGGGACGTGACGTACGACCGGGTTCCCTACTTCTTCTCCGACCAGTACGACCTCGGCATGGAGTACTCCGGCTGGGCGCCCCCGGGGACGTACGATCAGGTGGTGATCCGGGGGGACGCGAGCCGGCGCGAGTTCATCGCCTTCTGGGTGAAGGAGGGCCGGGTGCTGGCCGGGATGAACGTGAACGTGTGGGATGTCACAGACAAGATCCAGCAGCTGATCCGGTCGAAGGCCCGGGTGAGCACGGAGGCACTGGCGGACCCGCACGCACCGCTGGACAGCCTCGCCTCCTAGCCGTCGGGAGTGTCGGTTCCGCCCCGTAGAATCGCTCCGTGGCTGGGCGGATCAACGACGAGGACGTGAAGGCGGTACGGGACGCGGTCCCGATCGACGCCGTGGTGTCCGAGTACCTCCAGCTGCGGGGCGCGGGCGGCGGCAACCTCAAGGGTCTCTGCCCGTTCCACGACGAGAAGTCACCGTCCTTCCAGGTCAGCCCGAGCAAGGGACTGTTCCACTGCTTCGGCTGCCAGGAGGGCGGCGACACCATCACGTTCGTGATGAAGATCGACCACCTCTCCTTCTCGGAGGCGGTCGAGCGCCTGGCCGGCCAGGCGGGCATCACCCTGCGCTACGAGGAGGGCGGGTACAACCCCTCCCACCAGCGCGGCGAACGCATCCGCCTGGTCGAGGCCCACAAGATCGCGGCCGAGTGGTACGCGGAACAGCTCGCGACCTCCCCCGAGGCCGACACCGGCCGGGTCTTCCTCGCCGAGCGCGGTTTCGACCAGGCCGCCGCCGTCCACTTCGGCGTCGGCTACAGCCCCCAGGGCTGGGACCACCTCACGCGTTACCTGCGCGGCAAGGGCTTCACGGACAAGGAACTCATCCTCTCCGGCCTCGCCCAGGAGGGCCGCCGCGGCCCCATCGACCGGTTCCGCGGCCGCCTGATGTGGCCCATCCGCGACATCGGCGGCGACGTCGTCGGCTTCGGCGCCCGCAAGCTGTACGAGGCGGACAACGGCCCCAAGTACCTCAACACTCCCGACACGGCGATCTACCGGAAGTCCCAGGTCCTCTACGGCATCGACCTGGCGAAGAAGGAGATCGCGAAGACGAGCCGCGCGGTGGTCGTCGAGGGCTACACGGACGTGATGGCCTGCCACCTGGCCGGGGTGACGACCGCCATCGCCACCTGCGGCACGGCCTTCGGCGGCGACCACATCAAGATCCTCCGCCGCCTGCTGATGGACAACGGCTCGGCCCGCGTCATCTTCACCTTCGACGGCGACGCCGCCGGCCAGAAGGCCGCCCTGCGCGCGTTCGAGGACGACCAGAAGTTCGCCGCCGAGACGTACATCGCCATCGCCCCCGACGGCATGGACCCCTGTGACCTGCGCCTGGCCAAGGGCGACGAGGCAGTGGCGGACCTGGTCGAACCCCGCACCCCGCTCTTCGAGTTCGCCCTCCGCCAGATCGTGAGCCGCTACGACCTCGACACCCCGGCCGGCCGCGCCGCCGCCCTGGACGAGGCCGCTCCGATCGTCGCCCGCATCAAGAACAGCGGCGCCCAGCACGAGGTCGCCGTCCAGCTCGCCGGCATGCTCGGCATCCTCGACACCCAGTTCGTGGTCAAGCGCGTGGCCCAGCTGGCCCGCTGGGCCCGCGACCGCGGCGGCAAGGGCCCGGCCCCGGACCGGCACCAGCACGGGTCACAGCAGTACGCCGCCGCCCAGCCGTCCGCCGCCCCCCGCGGCCCGGCCCTCAACCTGCGCAACCCCGTCTACGCCACCGAACGCGAACTGCTCAAACTCGCCCTCCAGCGCCCCGAGCTGGTCTCCCCGGCCTTCGACGCGTACGGCGTCGACGAGTTCACCGCCCCGCCCTACGCCGCCGTACGCCAGGCCATCCTGGACGCCGGCGGCGCCGAACTGGGCGTCGCGGACCCCCAGGACTACCTGGTGAAGGTCCGTGAGGCCGCCCCGGACGACGCGGTCCGCGCGATGGTGACGGAACTGGCCGTCGAGGCGATCCTGCTGCACAAGGGCGTGAAGGGCGTCGACGAGACCTACGCGGGCGCCCAGTTGGTCACCGTCCGCCGCCGCGCCGTCGAACGCCGCATCCGCGACATCACGAGCCAGCTCACCCGCCTCGGCACCCACGGCGACCCGGCCCAGCTGGCCGCCGTGCAGAACGAACTCTGGGTCCTCCAGCAGTACGACCAGGCCCTCCGGGAGCACGGCGCCGCCGCGCTCTGAGGTCACCGCGCGGTCACGGACCGGAAGCAAAAAGTCATCGCACGCCCCTCGTGGCGAGGATGTGTCTTACCCCACACTGGGTTCCGGTGCCTGAGTCCTCGGAGCGCGGCCGATCCGTCCCCGACGGGTCCCAGACCCCCGCGGTTCCGCTCATCGCGTACGGGACGGACAGCGGCGAGGCCGCCGACTCCGCCCCCGAAGTACCGCTGCCGCCCTCCTTGGCAGCGATCATCCTGGAGGTCGCCCCCGTGCAGACCCAGACCCTCACCCAGACCGACGCCAGCGGTGCCGTCGGCGTCGACGGCAGCGCACCGGACGCGGAGGACGACGTCCTCCCCGCGGTCCCGGCGCAGAGCCGCGTCGTGCTCCGCCCCGAGACGGAACCGGAGGAGCCGCCCGCCGAGGCCATCGAGACGGCCGAGGCTCCCGAGGCCGTCGAACCGCCACCGGCCCGCCCCGACACCGGTGGCCCCTCCTCCGACCTGTTCCGCCAGTACCTGCGGGAGATCGGCCGCATCCCCCTGCTGACCGCCGCCGAGGAGGTCGAACTCGCCCGCCGCGTCGAGGCCGGCCTGTTCGCCGAGGAGAAGCTGCGACTCGCCCCCGACCTGGACAGCCAGCTGGCGCTGGACCTCGACCGCCTCGTCGTCATGGGCCGGATGGCCAAGCGCCGCCTCATCGAGGCCAACCTGCGCCTGGTCGTCTCCGTCGCCAAGCGCTACGTCGGGCGCGGCCTGACCATGCTCGACCTCGTCCAGGAGGGCAACCTGGGGCTCATCCGGGCCGTCGAGAAGTTCGACTACGCCCGCGGCTACAAGTTCTCCACCTACGCCACCTGGTGGATCCGCCAGGCCATGTCCCGCGCCCTGGCCGACCAGGCCCGCACCATCCGCGTCCCCGTGCACGTCGTGGAGCTCATCAACCGGGTCGTCCGCGTCCAGCGCCGCATGCTCCAGGAGCGGGGGTACGAGCCGACACCGGAAGAGGTCGCCGCCCACCTCGACCTGCCCCCGGAGCGCGTCAGCGAAGTGCTGCGCCTCGCCCAGGAGCCGGTGTCGTTGCACGCGCCCGTGGGCGAGGAGGACGACGTCGCCCTCGGCGACCTGATCGAGGACGGCGACGCCACCAGCCCCGTCGAATCCGCCGCGTTCCTCCTGCTCAAGGAGCATCTGGAAGCGGTCCTGTCGACCCTGGGGGAGCGGGAGCGCAAGGTCGTCCAGCTCCGCTACGGCCTCGCCGACGGCCGCCCCCGCACGCTGGAGGAGATCGGCCGCATCTTCGGCGTCACCAGGGAACGCATACGGCAGATCGAGTCGAAGACCCTGAACAAGCTCCGCGACCACGCCTTCGCGGACCAGCTGAGGGGTTATCTGGACTGATGCCGCCCGCGGGCCGGCGGGGGTCGTTCGCGCAGTTCCCCGCGCCCCTCGGGGGCGTTCAGCTGACGCCCGTCAGGGGCGCGGGGCTGTATCGATGTGCGGCTCCGCCGCGTGGGACGCGACCAGCTCAGTCGACCTCTGCCGCCGCCTGCGCGAACTGCGCCTTGTACAGCCGGGCGTAGGCCCCGCCCGCCGCCAGCAGCTCCTCGTGTCCGCCCTGCTCCACGATCGCCCCGTTCTCCATCACCAGAATCGTGTCCGCGTCCCGGATCGTCGACAGCCGGTGTGCGATGACGAACGAGGTGCGTCCGTGCGCGAGTTTGGCCATCGCCTTCTGGATGAGTACCTCGGTGCGGGTGTCGACCGAGCTGGTGGCCTCGTCGAGCACCAGGATCACCGGGTCGGACAGAAACGCCCGGGCGATGGTGATCAGCTGCTTCTCACCCGCGCTGACCCCCGCCCCCTCGTCGTCGATCACCGTGTCGTACCCGTCCGGCAGCGTACGGATGAACCGGTCCGCGTGCGCGGCCCGGGCCGCCTCCTCGATCTCCCCCCGCGTCACGTCCCGCGCGGCCCCGTACGCGATGTTCTCCGCGATGGTGCCGCCGAACAGCCAGGTGTCCTGGAGCACCATGCCGATCCCGGCGCGCAGTTCGTCCCGGGACATCCGCGCGATGTCGACCCCGTCGAGGGTGATACGCCCGCCGGTGACGTCGTAGAACCGCATCAAGAGGTTCACCAGCGTCGTCTTGCCGGCACCGGTCGGGCCGACGATGGCCACCGTCTGCCCGGGCTCGACCTTCAGCGACAGGTCCTCGATCAGCGGCTTGTCGGGGTCGTAGCGGAACGACACGTGCTCCAGCGCCACCTGCCCGCGCAGTTCCTCGGGCCGCACGCCCGGCACCGGGTCGGCGCCCTGCTCCTCCGCGTCCAGCAGTTCGAAGACCCGCTCGGCCGAGGCGACGCCCGACTGCACCAGGTTCGCCATGGACGCGACCTGCGTCAGCGGCATGGAGAACTGCCGCGAGTACTGGATGAAGGCCTGCACATCACCGATGGACAGCGAGCCAGTGGCGACCCGCAGCCCGCCGACGACCGCGACCAGCACGTAGTTGAGGTTCGACACGAAGAACATCAGCGGCTGCATGACGCCGCTGTTGAACTGCGCCCGGAACCCGGCCTCGTACAGCGCCTCGTTCTGCTCGGCGAACTGCCGCGCCGACTCCTCCTGCCGTCCGAACACCTTCACGAGCGCGTGCCCGGTGTACATCTCCTCGATGTGCGCGTTCAGGGCGCCCGTCGAGCGCCACTGCTGCACGAAGTGCGGCTGCGACCGCTTGCCCACGCGCGTGGCGATGACGAACGACAGCGGCACCGTCACCAGCGCGACCAGCGCCAGGATCCACGAGACGTAGAACATCATGGCGAGCACGCCGATGATGGTCAGCACCGAGTTGATGAGCTGCCCCATCGACTGCTGGAGCGTCTGCCCGATGTTGTCGATGTCGTTCGTCGCCCGGGACAGCACCTCGCCGCGCTGGCGCTTGTCGAAGTACGACAGCGGCAGCCGCGACAGCTTCGTCTGCACGTCCTCGCGCATCCGGAACATGGTGTGGTTCACGGCCCGGTTCACCAGCCGCGTCGCCACCGCCATCAGCAGCCCGGCCACCGTGAACACGCCCAGCGCGAGCAGCAGCACGTGCCCGACGGCGGTGAAGTCGATGCCCTCGCCCGGGGTGAAGTCGGTGCTGCGCAGCATGTCGGCGACGTCACCGTCCCCGCGCTGCCGCATCTGGTCGAGCACCTGCTCCTTGCTCGCCCCCTCCGGCATCCCCCGCCCGACGATGCCCGCGAAGACCAGGTCGGTCGCCTTGCCGAGGATCTTCGGCCCGACGACGTTGAGGCCGACGCTGAGCACCACGCACGCCAGCAGCACGACGATGGTGATGCGCTCCGGCCGGAACCGCGCGACGAGCCGTTTGCCCGACCCCTTGAAGTCCAGCGAGCGCTGGTCGGGGCCGCCCCCGGCCATCATCCGCCCCATGGGCCCCGCCATCAGGCAGCCTCCGCTTCCGTGAGCTGGGAGAGCACGATCTCCCGGTAGGTCTCGTTGTCCGCCATCAGCTCGTGGTGCCGGCCGGTGCCGACGACCCGGCCCTCGTCGAGGACGACGATCCGGTCGGCGTCCCGGATGGTCGCCACCCGCTGGGCGACGATCACCACGGTCGCCTCCGCGGTCTCCTGCGCGAGCGCGGCGCGCAGGGCGGCGTCCGTGGCGTAGTCGAGGGCGGAGAAGGAGTCGTCGAAGAGGTAGATCTCCGGCCGCTGCACGAGCGTCCGGGCGATCGCGAGCCGCTGCCGCTGACCGCCCGAGACGTTCGTCCCGCCCTGCGCGATCGGCGCGTCGAGCCCGCCCTCCAGCCGCTGGACGAACTCCTTGGCCTGCGCCACCTCCAGCGCGTGCCACAGCTCCTCGTCGGTGGCGTCCGGATTGCCGTAGCGCAGGTTGGTCGCGACCGTGCCCGCGAACAGATACGGCTTCTGGGGCACCAGCCCGACGGTCTTCGCGAGCAGCTCCGGATCGATCTCCGCCGCCTCGACACCGTCCACGAGCACCTGCCCCTCGGTCGCGTCGAACAGCCGCGGGACCAGCCCGAGCAGCGTGGACTTGCCGCTGCCGGTCGAGCCGATGACGGCGGTCGTCTCGCCCGGCCGGGCCACCAGGTCCACGGCCCGCAGCACCGGCTCCTCGGCACCCGGGTAGCGGAAGCCCGCCCCGCGGAGCTCCAGATGCCCGTGCCGCCGCAGCTCCCGCACGGGCGCGGACGGCGGCACGACGCTCGACGAGGTGTCCAGCACCTCCTGGATGCGCTCCGCACACACCTCCGCGCGCGGCACCATCATGAACATGAAGGTGGCCATCATCACGGACATGACGATCTGCATCAGATAGGCGAGGAACGCCGTCAGGTCACCGATCTGCATCCCGCCGCTGTCGATCCGGTGCGCGCCGAACCACACCACGGCGATGGACGACATGTTCACCACCGTCATGACGATCGGGAACATCAGCGCGAGCAGGTTGCCGGTGCCCAGCGCGAAGTCGGTGAGATCGGTGTTGGCCTTCCGGAAGCGCTGCTGCTCGTACTCGTCCCGGACGAAGGCCCGGATGACGCGGTTGCCGGTGATCTGCTCGCGCAGCACCCGGTTCACCGTGTCCAGCCGCTCCTGCATGGCCCGGAACAGCGGCCGCAGCCGCCGCACGATCAGCGTCACGCAGATGCCCAGCACCGGCACGACCGCCACCAGCACCCCGGACAGCGGCACGTCCAGCCCGAGCGCCAGCACGATGCCGCCCACGCACATGATCGGCGCCGACACCATCAGTGTGAACGTCATCAGCACCAGCATCTGCACCTGCTGGACGTCGTTCGTCGTGCGGGTGATCAGCGAGGGGGCCCCGAAGTGACCCACCTCACGCGCGGAGAACGACTGCACCCGGTCGAACACGGCGGCCCGCACGTCCCGCCCGAGCGCCGACGCCGTACGGGCGCCGTAGTACACGGCACCGATGTTGCACACGACCTGGACCAGCGACATGCCGATCATCAGGGCGCCGTAGCCGAGGATGTAGCCGGTGTCGCCGTTCACGACACCCCGGTCGATGATGTGCGCGTTCAGCGTGGGCAGGTAGAGCGTGGCGCAGGTCTGCAGGAACTGCAGCAGCACCAGCAGAGCGATGGGTCTCTTGTAGGGCCTGAGACAGGTCCGCAGGAGTCGTATGAGCACGCTGCTTCTCTCGGAGTGGGGTGACGGGGCGGTTGGTTGCCCGTGGCCCCTATCGTCGAACACTCCACCCGCGTTACCTCAACCGAATTAACCCAACAGGCGGTCAAAACGCCCCGGGATGCGTCTGCTCCCGCACCGACACGAACTGCTGCCGCACCGCCTGCCCCACGGCCAGCTCCTCCCCGGGCTCCAGCACCTGCGCGACCGCGCCCTGCCAGGCCGGCGGGGTCCGCGCGTCGAGCGTGCCCTGGGACGCCCCGAGCGCCCATGCCGCCTGCCGGGCGGCCCCGATCGCCGCGTAGTCCGCCGGTTGCGGCACCACGACCTGCGTCCCGAACAGCGACGGCGCGGCCGCCTGCACGGCGGGCAGCTCGGCGGCCGGACCGAGCAGGAACACCCGCCGCACCTCCACACCCCGGGCGCGCAGCATGTCCAGCGCGTCCGCGAGCCCGCACAGCATGCCCTCGAACGCGGCCCGCGCCAGATGCTCCGCCTTCATCGACTCGCGCCTGAGCCCCGCCAGGGTCCCCGCGGTGTGCGGCAGGTTCGGCGTCCGCTCACCCTCCAGATAGGGCAGCAGCACCAGCCCGTGCGCCCCCGGCGTCGACTTCATCGCCAGCTCGGACAGGCTCTCCAGATCGGGCAGCCCCAGCAGCTCCGCGGTCCCGCGCAGCGTGCGTACGGCGTTCAGCGTGGTGACGACCGGCAGGTGCATGCCGGTCGCGTCGGCCAACGCGGTGATCATGCCGGAGCCGTCGACCAGCGCCTCGGGATGCACGGCCATCACGGACCCGGACGCGCCCAGCGACACGACGGCGTCCCCGAGCCCGATGCCGAGCCCGAACGCCGCCGCCATGGTCTCGCCGGTCCCTACGGAGATCAGCAGCCCCTCCGGCGTCGTACCGGCCGCGTCCGCCGGGCCGATCACCTCCGGCAGCATCACCTGGTGCCCGAGCGCCAGCTCGACCAGGTCGGGCCGGTAGGCGCCGGTCGCCGCGGACCAGTACCCGGTCCCGGACGCCCCGCCCCGGTCGGTGGTTCTGCGGACCGGCCGGCCCAGCAGCTGCCACACCAGCCAGTCATGGGCCTGCAGCAGGATCGCGGTGCGCTGCGCGTTCTCCGGCTCGGTCCGGGCCAGCCAGCGCAGCTTCGTCACCGGCTGCGCGGCCTGCGGCACACACCCCACCGCCTGCGCCCACGCCTCGCGCCCCCCGAGCGCGTCGATCAGGTCGGCCGCCGCGACCTGCGTCCGCTTGTCGGCGCCGACCATCGCCGGCCGCACGGTGTTGCCCTGCGCGTCCAGCGGCACGACGGCGTTCTGCTGCGCCGAGACGCCGATCGCCTGCACGCCCTCCAGCAGCCCGCCGCCCGCGGCCTCGCCCAGGGACAGCAGCCAGGCCTGCGGGTCGACGTCGGACGGCCGGCCGCCGCTGTCGGGGCTCTCCACCGGATGCGGTGCATATCCCTGCCTGAGCACGGCTCCGGAGTCCGTGTCACAGACGACGATACGAGTGAAATCGGGTGAACTGTCCAACCCGGCGACTATCCCCATGGCCAAAATTCTGCCGTACCGCTGCGCCGGCTGGAGCCGTGGGCGCCGTGGGGGGTGTCGCCGGGCTTCGGGTGCGGGTCTCGTCGTGGCCGGTCGCGCAGTTCCCCGCGCCCCTTGGGGGCGCGGGCGTACTCGGCGCCTGACAAGGGACTGTTACGTGTTGCTCGTGCCCCAGTCGTCCTCGCCGCCGTTGTGGGTGGCGCGCTCCTTGAGGTGGCGGACGCGTTCGGCCACCGAGTCGGGGACGCGGTCGCCGACCCTGTCGCTCACCACGTGGTAGGCCTTGCCCGCGAACTCGCGGCCCTGCTGGGCTGCCGTCTCCGCGGTGTTACGGACGGCCGGGTTCTGTGCGAACTGCTGGGCCGACTTCTTCAGCTGTTCGTAGCGCTCGCGTCCGGCCCTCGTGCCCAGCACGTAACCCAGGACGACTCCGGCGACGAACGTGAGCCGGTAACGCATGGCGGCCACCCTTCCCTTGCGTAGGTCTCCGATGCGGCGACGGCGCCGGGGAGTACCGATTGGCGGAGCACCCCCCTGCTTGCGCTAATGTATGTGTCGCAGCGAGCGCGCGCCCCCTGGCGAATACCCAGGTAGGTACGTTCGATGCAAAACGAGACCTTCCTCGGTAGCTCAATTGGCAGAGCAGCCGGCTGTTAACCGGCAGGTTACTGGTTCGAGTCCAGTCCGGGGAGCTCGGTCCTCCGTAGCTCAATTGGCAGAGCAGCCGGCTGTTAACCGGCAGGTTACTGGTTCGAGTCCAGTCGGGGGAGCATGCTGAACGAGGACCCCCGCAGGGGTCCTTTTTCATGTCCGTTCCGATCTTCCGGGAACCGCGCGGCGCCGGGCGCAGTCCTCATGGTCACGAAGGCCGTGCGTAGCCGACCATCCGAAGCAGGAGATCGTATGAGCGGCTATGCTGCGGCAGACGGCGCGCACACATGTACGCGACACGCCGCTATGGGGCGGTAGCTCAGCCGGTTAGAGCAGCGGACTCATAATCCGTCGGCCGTGGGTTCGAGTCCCACCCGCCCCACCTTTGCAGGTCGCTGACCTGCTGAAACGTTCATTTTTGGGTGCCGGAGCGTCAACTTCGCCTGGACGGACCGAATCCGCTGCTCGTGGGTTTGGAGTCGGGCGGTGCTCGGGGGAGCTCCACACCCTGACCTGCGGGTGAGTAGATGGCCGGTGCGCGGACGCGGTAGGGCGACGTCGGCTGCCGTCTGTGCGGTCGACGACCGGTGCGGGAACCCGCTGCCACACGGCGCGCGCACGGCTCATCGGCCGGCCTCCGACCGCGGGCGCTCGTCCAGCAGTCCGGCCCGCTGCGCCAGCAGCGCGGCCTGCACCCGGCTCGTCACCCGCAGCTTGGTGAGGACCGCGCTGACGTGGTCCTTCACCGTGCCGCACGACACCGCCCGCGGCCAGGGTGCGCACCAGGTGGGCGAGCTGGTCGGGCTCGGTGTCCTTGAGGAGGAAGCCGGCCGCGCCGGAGTGCAGCGCGGTCAGGATGTACTCGTCGGTGTCGAACGTGGTCAGCATCGCCACCACCGGCGGATCGGGCATCGTGCGCAGCTCGCGCAGGACGGTGAGCCCGTCGACGTCCGGCATCCGGATGTCCAGCAGCACCACGTCGGGTCGCTCCCGGCGGACGGTCCCCACCGCGTCGCCGCCGCTCGCGGTCGCGACGACCTCGATGTCCTCGGACGCGCCGAGAATGAGTTCGAAGCCCGAGCGGACCAGTGCCTCGTCACGGTGGGGTGGCACCCTCCAGTCGGCAGGGGCACCGCTCCCGGCCGACGCGGCGTCCCCCGCACAAAGCGGCGTTCGGCTCAGGGCGTGGGCGTCGGGGCGGAGCCGTGGCGGCGCTGGCGGTGGGTGTACGCGGTGATCGCCTGCCACAGGTGGCGGCGGTCGGTGTCGGGCCAGAGGTCCGGGGTGAAGTGCAGCTCGGCGTAGGCGGTGTGCCAGGGCAGGAAGTTGGAGGTGCGCTGCTCGTTGCCGGTGCGCCAGAGCAGGTCGACGTCCGGCATGTCCGGGCGGGGCAGGTGCCGCGCGAAGTCCTCCTCGCCGATCAGGTCGGGATCCAGCTGGCCGGCCCGGGCCCGGCGGGCGAGGGCCGCGGCGGCGCGGGTGAGCTCGTCGCGGCCGCCGTAGTCGATGCACATCGTCAGCGTCAGGCCGGTGCGCGTGCGGGTACCGCGCTCCCGCAGGTGGAGCAGGTCGGCCAGGTCGGGCGGCAGGCGGCCGGCGCGGCCGTGCCAGCGCAGCCGGACGTCGAGGTCGCGGAAGGGGTCGTCGACGACCTCGCGGCGCAGGAGGTCCAGGATGGCGTCGACCTCCCGCGGATCGCGGTGCCAGTTCTCGGTGGAGAAGGTGTAGAGCGTCAGGTGCCGCAGACCGATCTCCAGCGCGCCGTGCACCACCTCGCGGACGGCGGCGGCGCCGGCCCGGTGTCCCTCGTGCCGGGGCAGCCCGCGCTGCTGGGCCCAGCGGCCGTTGCCGTCCATGATCACGGCGACGTGGGCGGGGAGCCGGTCCGGCGGGAGGGGCGGGGGCCGATGGCCGCCGGGGTGCGGTGGCGGCGGCCGGAAGCTCCGGACGGGTGCCGTCCGCCCGGCCGGGGACGGGTCGCCGGGCCCGGCGGGCCGTGCGGGCGGCACCGTCGGCGGAGTCAGACTCCAGGCCAGGGCGGCGCGGGCCCGGGCGGGGACGAGGATGCGGGCCCGGGTGCGGAGCGCGGGCCGGGGCGGGCGCCGCAGGAGAGCCGGGCCGGCGGAGCCGATCGCGTCGAGCTGGGCGCGGAGCAGGGCGGCCATGGTGGTCAGGACGGTGGCGGGCCCGGGGTGCATGCCGCGGCAGAGGCCGTCCTGGGTCACCCACTGGCGGGCCAGGCCGGTCAGCTGCGTGACCAGGGCCGCGACGGCGGGGCTCCAGCGCCGGTGCGCCAGGTCGTCCGCGGCCCCCGGGCAGGACCGCACGGCCTCGTCGGGCAGGAGGAGGTCGCCCTGGGCGAGGTCGGCGGACAGGTCGGTCAGGATGTCCGTGAGCCGGACGCCGTCGAGGAACTCCTCGTAGGCCTCCCGGCAGTCCAGCCGGAGTGCCACGGGGACGCCCGCCCGGTCGAAGAGGGTGCGGACCTGGCCGAACCAGGGCAGCAGGTTGTCCCGGCCCCAGGTGCGCCACGCGGCCCAGTCGGTGAAGTGCCTGCCGCGGGTGTCGTCCTGGACCTGGACCATGGCGCCGTGCAGCTCGGACAGGTCCAGGCGCCAGCGCGCCGCGGTGTCGACCAGGGCGTGGCGGACCGGGTCCGGGCTCGTGCCGGTGGGCAGCTCGCGGTGCAGGGCGGTGATCCACTCCTCGACCCGGGCGGCCCGTTCGGCGGCGGGCGCGGTGCGGTCGTCGCCCAGGTCGTCGAGCGCGTTGGCCGCCGCCCAGAGGGCCCAGCAGGCCGGGCGCAGCCCCGCGGGCACCAGCTGGATCAGCGCGTACTCCGCCGGGTCCTGCTCCCTGGTCCGGCGCCGGCACAGCCCGTAGGCCGCCCGCAGCGCCGGATCGTCGCCGATCACCGCCCGTGCGGAGGTCGCTCGTCGGTCTGCCGGTCGTGTGTTCGCGCGAGGCACATCGCTCACAACGAGGACGGCACGTCCAGGTTGTGCGATGAGCGCGTGGGCTAGTGCATGTGGGTCGGGGTGCCGTCAGGAGCCGGTGCCGTCCTCCTCGGAAAGGGTGCCGGCGCGGTCGTCGGTCTCGCTCTCAGGTCCGGCCGCGGCGGGTGATGGCTCGCTGCAAGGCCTCGCGGAGGGCGGGGGACGGGCGGGGGCCGTCCGACTTCGCGCTCGCCGTCACCGCGGCGGCCACGTCGCGGAGCTTGGTGTTGGAGAGCTGGGAGGTCTCGCGGAGGATGTGCCAGGCCTCGTCGGACGTGCAGCCGTGGGTCGCCATCAGGATGCCCCGGGCCTGGTCGATGACCGGGCGGGAGGCGATGGCCTGGCGGAGCTGCTCGACCTCCTCCTGGAGGACGTGCAGGCGCTCCGCGCGTTCCAGGGCGACCGCGGACGGGGCCGGGGCGGACGGCTGGGCGGGCTCCGGGTCGGGCCGGGGCGTGGCCCGCAGGGGGTCGGTCGTGTCCAGGCCCGCCAGTTCCAGGATCCGGCGCGGCTGGCCGTTCCAGTTCGTGGTCGTGACCGTCACGAACCGCTGCCGGGCGAAGTCGCCCAGCACGTCGAGGAACTGCAGACCCGCCGTGTCCATGAAGTGCACGCCCCCCATGTCCAGATCCACCCGCGTGATCGTGGGCGGCAGTTCGGCCAGGGTCCTGGCCAGTGTTTCCGCGCAGCCGTGGACCAGCTCACCACACGGGGTGAGCTCAGCCCGTTCCGCGTCCACGCGGCCACTGATGACCAGTGTGTTCAACCCTCCTGTGCGATGTGGTGATGCCGCAGACGTCATGTCACCGCCTTCTCGGTCCTCGTCGGTCGCGTTCCTCCTCGCGGGAACTGCACGACGTCACTCGCCCCCGTGGACGTCGGTGTGAGGTGCGCCTGCCCGCCGTACGGCGTACTACACACCACAGTGGGGAATGAGCCTCTCCCGGGCGGGTACGAGCGCTGTGGTCCAGAAGCGTGGGGAGAGGGGCTTGAACACTCAGTATCGGGTGCCGGCCGCCGGGTCCAGTGACCCCGTGCCGGGCTTGGCGGTGTTCCCGTTGTCCGGGCGGCAGGGTGTCCGGGCGGCGGGCGAGGTCGTCCTGACGACCCGTGCGATCTGGGAAGGCGTACTGGAGCAGGCCGTTCGCGAGGATGAGGACGTGTACCACCTGGAGTTGTCCGACGTGACGTTCGTCGACGTCGCGGGCGCGGGTGCGCTCGCGACGGCCGCCGGGCAGCTCGGGGACGGCCGGCGGTTCGTGGTGCGACGGCCGCCGGCGGCCCTGCGGCGGACGCTGGACCTGCTGTGGCCCGGCCATGCGGGGATCGAGGTGTCGATGTCATGACCGCTGCCGTGGCTGAACCCTTCGGTCCCCTGGAACCCTTCGTCCATCCCGCGCTCTTCTACCGCGACGAGGAGGAGTACCTCGACGTCACCGTGCCCTTCGTGCGCGAAGGTCTGGCGGCCGGTGAACCCGTGGCCGTCGCCGTGCCGGGCAAGAACCTCGCGCTGATCCGGGACGCGCTGGGCGATGCCGCCGAGGCGGTGCGGCTCCTCGACATGCGCGAGGCCGGCCGCAACCCCGGGCGGATCATCCCGGGCGTGCTCCGCGCGTTCGCCGACGCCCAGCCGGCCGGACGCCGGGTGCGGATCATCGGCGAGCCCATCTGGGCCGGGCGCTCCGACACCGAGTACCCCGCCTGCGTCCAGCACGAGGCGCTCATCAACGCGGCCTTCCGGGGCCGTACGGCGACCATCCTGTGTCCGTACGACGTCGAGCAGCTCCCCGAGCACGTCCTCGCCGACGCCTACGCCACGCATCCCACCGTCATCCCCTCCGGCTCCCGGCTGGAGCAGGGCAGCGACGCGTACGCCCCCGGGGACGTCGTCGACCGCTACAACGAGGCGCTGCCGCCCGTGCCGGACGCGCTGACGTTCGCCTTCGACTCCGGCTCGCTCTCCGAGGCCCGGCACGTGGCCGTCGGGGAGGGCGCGCGGCTCGGCCTCACCGGCGTCAAGCTGGACGACCTGGCCCTCGCCACGGCGGAGCTCACCACCAACAGCGTGGTGCACGGCGGCGGTTCCGGGGTGCTGCGGGTGTGGACCGAGGACAGGTACGTGGTGTGCGAGGTGCGCGACGAAGGGCGGCTCGCGGACGTGCTGGCCGGGCGCCGGCCCGTGCCCCGGGACCAGCGCGGCGGGCGCGGGCTGCTGCTGGTGAATCTCATCGCCGACCTGGTGCGGGTGCACAGGGGGGACAGCGGGACGACCGTGCGCTGCTGGTTCGCCCGCTGAGGGCAGCGCGCTGAGGGCGGGCCTCGGGCCCCGGCGGTTCAGGATCCCAGCGGATCCAGCGCCAGCGGTTCGATCCTGCCCTCCATCATCGCGCCGAGCCCCTGCACGGCGCACACGTCCGGGCGCTCGGCGATGTGCACGGGCATCCCGGTCGCCTGACGCAGCATCTGGTCCAGGCCCGGCAGCAGCGCACTGCCGCCGACCATCATGATCCCCCGGTCGGCGAGGTCGGCGACCAGGTCGGGCGGACAGGACCGCAGCACGGCACCGATGCCGTCCAGGATGGCGGTCAGCGGCGTCTGGATGGCGTCCCGGACGGCGGCCGTGTCGACCTGGACGGAACGGGCGAGGCCCGTGGCGACGTCCCGCCCGTGGATCTCCGTCGAGGCCGGACCGTGCGGGGTGAGGCCGTTGCCGGACAGGGCGAGCTGCAACGGCCGTACCGACTGGCTGGGCAGCATCAGCTCGTGCCGGTGCCGCAGGTGCTGCACGATCGCGTTGTCGACGGCCTCGCCGCCCACGGGGATGCGCTCGGCGGTGACGATCGAGCCGAGGGACAGCACGGCCACCTGCGTCGCCGCGGCACCGCACACCATGATCATGGTGGCCTCGGGCTGCTCCACGGGCAGTCCGCAGCCGACGGCGGCGGCGATCAGCGTGTCGACCAGTTCCACGCGGCGGGCCCCGAGGCCGACCAGCGTCTCGATGGCGGCGCGCTGGGCGAGCGGGTCGGCGTCGTGCGGGGTGCAGGCCGCGGCGCGCAGGATCGGCTTGCGGCGCAGGCTGCGGCGCATCTTGTCGCCGAGCAGGTGTCGCAGCATGCGCTGCGCCATCTCGATGTCGACGACGGTGCCGCCGGAGACCGGCCGTACCACCCTGATGTAGTCCGGTGTGCGGCCCGTCATCTTCTCCGCGAGCTCGCCGACCGCGATCAGCGCGCCGGTGCGGCTGTTCACGGCGGCGGCCGACGGCTGGTCGACGACGAGCCCGGCGCCCTTGACGTAGACACGGGTGCGGGCCGCCCCCAGGTCGACGGCGAAGTGGCAGCGGCGCAACTGCTCCAGACTGGCGGTCATGGCAGGTCCTCCCGAGAGCACAGACCGTGGGAGGCCGCCAGGTGGCGGGCCTCGCAGACGTGAGGCCGCCGGGCGGCGGGCCTCCCTCGCATGGTGCGTGGGACGGGACGGGGGCGCCTTTCGGAGGGGGCCGGGCGGGGTGCCGCCGAACGGGGGGTTCCAGCCCACCGGGACTCCGCGGACACCCCTAGAGGGAGCGCGCGGCCTCCAGGAGTGGTGCCAGGGAGCTGACGGTGGTCTCGCAGCCCGCCTCGTCGAGCTGCCGGGCGGCGGTGGTGTTGCGGGCGAGGCCGACGAAGCGCACTCCGGCCTGCTGGGCGGCGGTGAGTTCGGCGACCGTGGAGCCGATCAGTACGCCGGTCGCGGCGGCGCCGCCCGAGGAGTGCATCGCGCGCAGGAGGCAGTCGGGGTGCGGGGTCAGCAGGGCGAGGTCCTCGCCGCGGGCGTGGATACCGGCCAGGGGGAGGCCGTAGGGGTCGAGGTAGCGGTGTACGGCCGGTGCGCTGACGTCCGTGACCACGCTGACGCGGCGGCCCGAGTCGTGCAGGGCCCGGACCAGCGGCACCGAGTTGTGGGTCGTCGGCGCGTCGGGGACCGCGCGCAGTTCGATCGCGTCGAGACGGTCGCGGAGCAGGGGGCCGAGCCGGTCCCGGGCGAAGGCCCTCAGGACGTCGAGCGGATGGACGAACGTCTCCCGTGCCGCGTCGGCGGCCAGGGGCCGGCCCGTCAGGGCGTCCTGCGGGTCGCGGTGCTCGGTGACGAGGGTGAGCAGGTCGAGCGCGGCCTCGCGGGCGGTGGCCGCCGAGAACAGCCGGGCCATGGGGCCGTCGAAGCCGAGCAGCACGGTCTCGGCCTCATCCAGGAGTCCGGACAGGTCGGGCGCCGACCGGGCCGGGGCCTGCGGCAGGCCGGGCGGGGCCGCCCCCTCCGGGGCCAGCTCCACCGAGGCCGCCACCGACAGCCCCGGCACCGGCCACCTGCGCAGCCCGGCGTTGACCGCGCGCTGGGCCGCGCCCGCCCGGCGCAGTGGATGGCGCCGGGTGATGCGGGCCGCCTCGTCCAGCAGATGGCCGAGCAGCGGCTCGGACACCCGGGTGACCCCGGCGCGCACGAAGGCGACCGGGTCGTCCACCCGCCAGGACAGCTCGACCGCGGCGGCGAAGGCGCCCTTGCCGGAGCTCGGCAGGGAGACCCAGTGGTGGGACTGGTGGGTGGTGAGGTCCACCTCGTAGTACGTCACGAGCCGCGGCGGCCCGTCGCCGTGCGGCTGGGCGGGGTCGAGGAGGGTGAGCGGGCCGTCGGGCTGGGTGTGGACGACGGCCGTGCGGCCCGGGGCCGGTATCCCGAGCCGGCGCAGGTCGTGCGTGATGAAGGGGCCCCGCACCAGGTCGCGGGCCTCGGGTCCGGGGGCGGCGGTGGCGGGGGACAGCGGGCAGTACCAGGCGACGGGCGGGGTGTCCGTGGCGCCGCCCCGGTAGAGGGGCTGGAAGCGCTGGGGCCCCTGCGCCGCCGAGCTGCCGGCGAACTGCTCGTACACGTCCGGGGAGACGACCACCAGGATGTCGGCGGGCACGGGCGGTGCCTCCGGCGGCGGGGTGGGCCGGTCCCAGAACGTCACGGTCAGACGCGGCGGGTCCACCAGCCCGGTGAGGACCTCGGGCAGCCCGCGCAGGACCGCGACCAGCACGGGGAGCACGTAGGTGCCGGGGTCGGCGTGGACGACGTAGCCGTTGCCGCGGACCCGGACGTCGAACTGGGAAGCGGTGAGGGCGCCGCGGGAGAGCATCTCGTGCACCGCGTATTCGAGGGTGATGCGGGCCTCGGGGTGGCCGGTGAGGTCGTCGGCCTCGAAGAGGATCGTGGGGCGGGCGCGGTGGCCCAGCCGGCGTACCGTCTCCTCGCTCACCGTCGCGAACGCCATGCCCGAGCCGTCGCGTTCGCCGGTCGTCTCGGCCCGGAACTCGCCGGCCGCGCGTCCGGCCCGTTCGTCGATCAGGCCTCCGACCTGTTCGAGGAACTCGCGGGTGCGGCCCCGGGCCGTGCGGGGGAGGGAGCGCAGCAGCAACTCCCGTACACCGGGCCGGAACTCGTAGGAGCCGGGTGGCCCGGGGACGGAGGTGAGCATGCCGCTGAGGATCACCTCGGCCAGGTGCTGGGGGCGCGGGTCGCGGTCCACGGTGCGCTGGACCAGGCGCATCACCGGGACCGAGGGGACCGCCAGGGCGAGGTGCCCGGCGAGGCGGAAGGCCTCCGGGGACGCGGTCGCGCGAAAGCGCAGGACCAGGTCCTCCGGGGAGGACGAGGCGATGTCGGGGGTCGGTTCGGCGGGCGGTGCGGGGGAGGGCGGCAGCCATGCCGCCGCGCCCGGGGTGCGGGCGCCGCCCGGGCCGGCGACCAGGGCAGCCCAGTGGGCGAGCCAGGGGGCGCCCGGTTCCAGGACCGGGACGGGGAGGGCGTGGTCGGGGGGCGGTGCGGCTTCGTAGGGGGTGAAGGCGAGGCGCGCCGAGGGGGCCGCCGTGGACGGGGAGGTGAGCAGGCCCGGCTCGGCGGGGAGCGCGGTGGTGGGCCAGAGGTGTTCCGGGAGGGGCTGGACCACGGCGAGCGGCATGTGGCGGGCCCAGTGGCGCAGGGTGCGGTACCAGCGGTCGCCCGCCTCGCCCGGACGCCACTGCGGGCCCATGCAGTCGCTGACGACGAGGGTGACGGTGCGGCCGTCGTCGAGCACCGGGACGTGGCGGGCCCGGCCGTCGGGGGCCGCCGGGTGCAGGGTGACGTCACGGAAGATGCCCGACTGGGCCAGCGCGGTGTGCAGTTCGCTCACCAGGGGGCGCCAGACCGGCATGGTGGGGCCGGTGTCGTGCACGAGGTTCAGGCGCAGCCAGCGGTCGGGGGCCGGGCGCAGGACCGGGAACCACACGTCGGGGTGGGCGCCGAGCCGGGCGATGCGGTCGGCCGTCGCCCGCTCGTCCAGCACCCGGACGTGCGCGGAGGCCACCTTGCGCTTCAGCGGACGCAGGGCGCGCTGGAGCGCGAGGGGGTGGGGCAGCATCGGGGGTGCGGGGGCGAGGAGGGGGGATCCGCCGCCGCCCGGGGCGTCGTGCCGGTGCTGCGGGGAGCGCGGGGCGGGCAGGGTCAGCGGGACGCGGTCGGGGGTGTGGCGGACCGGCTCCGGCTGCGGGGGTACGGGGGTGGGAGTGTCTGCCTTCCCGGGGGTGCTCGCCTCGGGGTTGCCGGCCTCGTGTGCGGGTGCGGTGGACGACGGGGCGCGGTCCTCGCCGGGCTCCCGCGACGGCTCCTCCTCCTGCCGTTCGCGGTCCAACAGGGCGGCCATCCACAGCAGTTCGGCCAGCTCGCGCGGCGTCGGCGACGCGCCGGCCGCGGACAGGGCCGCGGCCAGCCGGGCAACCGGGGACGGCCCGGGGCCGTGGTCAGAAACCATCGCCGTCGGCCGTCGCGCTGAGGTACGGCATCAGCTGCTCGGCGAGGTCGTCGCGGGACTCGGCGTCGAGGCCCGCGACTCCTGTGAGGTAGAGGGCGTTCAGCAGCTGATCGGTGGCGAGTTCGCCGCCGCCCGCCCGCTCCAGGAAGCGGGTGATCAGACGGTCCGCGTGACCGTCCGGGGTGTCCAGGTGGGCGCGGACGATGTCGGTGAGCTGGTCCCGGTCGGGGCGGCGCAGCTTCAGCCGGACACAGCGGCGCAGGAAGGCGGGTGGGAACTCGCGCTCGCCGTTGCTGGTCAGCACCACGAACGGGAAGGCCCGGCAGCGGACCCGCCCGCGGTGGACGGTGACCGGCGTGTCCGTGCCGTCCGCCAGGACCTCGGCCGCGCCGTCACCGGAGTGACGTGCGGCCCGCACCAGTTCCGGGATCTCGTACTGGCCCTCCTCCAGGACGTTCAGCAGGTCGTTCGGCAGGTCGAGGTCGCTCTTGTCGATCTCGTCGACGAGCAGGGCGCGGGGCCGTTCGTAGGGGAGCAGGGCCGTGCCGAGCGGGCCGAGGCGGAGGTGGTCCTCGACGTCACCGGCGGCACGGCCGGGCCCGTCCTGCCGCTCCCGGGCCGCGTACAGCCGGGACAGCGGGTCGTACTGGTAGAGGCCGTCGGCGAGGGTGCTGCGGCTGGTGATGTTCCAGCGCAGGACCGGTCCGAGGCGCAGCTCGCGCGCCACCGCGTACGCGAGTGAGGACTTGCCGGTGCCGGGCGGACCGGTGACGAGCAGGGGGCGGCGCAGGCACAGCGCGGCGTTGACGAGCCGGACGCTCTCCGGGGTGGCCACGTACGACTTCGCCCGGTGCACGCGGTCGGGGGAGACGGCCGTCGCGTCGTCGCTGTCGTGCGGCGGCGGCAGGGCGGGCCCGCCGTCGAAGGCACGCCAGGGCGGTGGTGCGGGGAGGTGGTCGATGCCGTCGTGCGGCTCGCTGTCGCCGGTGTAGACGGACCAGTGCGGCATGGGGGATGTTCTCCGCTCTCCGTTGTCGAGCTGGTGTTTCTCGGGTGCTCCGGGCCGTGTCAGCGGTGGTCAGGCCACCGGGGTCCGGGCGTGGGCGGCGACGGCATGCGGGTCGGTGAAGACGCGCGGGTCGTCCCACAGCAGCTGGATGCCGTGGGCCCAGTGGTCCTCCTCGGCGTCGGCCTCCTCGCGCAGGGCCAGGATCCGGCGGGGGAGTTCCGCGGGCGGTACGGCCCTGAGGCAGGCGTCGAGCGCGTCGAGGAAGGCCTTGCCGGTGCAGCCGTCCGCTCCGGAGCAGTCCTCCTGCCCCGAGCCGCAGCCGTCGCGCGACCACACGATGACCGGGGCCGGCGCCGTGAGCGAGGTGTCGAAGTGCGGCCGGGTGCGGGAGGCGGCCGGGGCGGTGCCGAACCCGGCGAGGCAGGCGTCGGGCCGCCGCAGCAGCATCCGCAGCCGCCCGGGCTCCTGCGGGCCGCCGCACTCCACGCGGTGCAGCCGCGCGCCCGGCAAGGCGTCGAGGCGCTTCCAGGCCCGGGTCAGGACATGCCGGGTGCTGGCCTTGCGCCGGGCGTGGTCGGTGACGACCAGCGGGTAGACGCAGCCGAGCGGGGTGGCGTCGTCGGGGGCGCTCTCCCAGCGGTCGACGGGCCAGTCCAGCCAGTCCCGGGGCAGTGCGAAGGCGACCAACTCGTCGGCGCCGGGCGTCAGATAGCGGAAGGCCGCCTCGATACGGTCCTGGACGTAAGCGCGCAGCCGGTGCTGCTCGACCGTGCCCGAGTCCACCGGGTGCCGCCGCCCCTCGCTGTACGCGGACACCTCGACACGGACCAGGTCGTCGCCCGCGCCGCTGTGTCCGAGTTCGACGAGGATGGGCGACCAGTCGGGCGCCGACGGCTCCACGGCCGGGGTGTGCAGCAGGGCCTGAAGCCGGTCGGCGAACCGGGACACCGTCCGCGCGGCGCCCGGGCCGTCGAGTTCGCACAGGACGAACAGGGCCGCCGACCACAGCGAGTCGAACCCCTCCTCGGGCGGCGGCGGATCGAACGGGTCGGCCGCCGCCGTGTAGAGCCGGACCGGGTCGCAGTCCACGCCCGCGCGGGCCGCCTTCTCGACCAGGGCACGCAACCGGGCCCGGTCGGCGGTGGTGTGGTCGGAGGTGGGGACCAGGCTCTGGAGTGCGGGCCAGTAGCGGGCCATGACCTGGGTGGGCATCATCCGGCCGGTGCGCACGTCCCGGGTGCCGGCCGCCGCCGTGGCCATGCCGACGACCTCGCCGGTGTCGGCCAGGGTGACGGCGGCCCCGCTGAAGCCGGGGGCCAGGGGCTGGCCGCCCGGGTGCCAGGCCTCCAGCTGGATCCACTCCCGTTTGATCAACTGGGGTGCGGTGACGCGGTATTCGGCGAGGGTGCCCTCGTCGAAGCCGACCGGGAAGCCGTAGACGACGAGCTTGCGCGGTGCCGGGCCGTGCGCGGCGTCGACCGGGGCCAGCGCGGCCGGGGCGATCGGCACCTCCTCGTCGAGTTCCAGCACGGCGAGGTCGCCGAGGTCGGTGCTGGAGCCGGTCCAGCCGCCGTGCGCGACCACCCGGGCGGGCACGGGCGGGGAGCCGGGCCGCTCGGTGAAGGTCACGGTCAGGCCCTCGCCGTCCCCCACGACGTGGGCACAGGTCAGCACCGTGCCGGGCGCGACCAGGAAGCCGGCTCCGGCCACCCGGCCCCGTAACTCGATCCGGGCGTGCCACTCGGCGCTGTTCATGAGGCGGGGCTGGTCTCCGGACCGGCCGGGGACCAGGTCAGTCTGACCACCAGGTGGCCCTCGGCGGTGCCCTTGGCGATGAACGCGCCTGTTTCCGCGGACAGTTTGACCCCGAACTCGATCTCCACGCCGTCGGGCTTCAGCGAGCCGTCGCGGAACACCCGCAGCGCGGACTCCGCCGCCGAGCGCACCCCGTCCAGGGCGCCCTCGAAGGTGCGGGTCGCCTGGACCGTGCCGTCGCCGCGGGAGACCAGGCGGGAGCCGGACCGCTCCTCCACCGCCTCGACCGCGACCACGGCACCGTCACCGGTCCTGAACTCGACCAACCCGTCCACGGCACCCCCGTCGTCCCACTGCACTGAGCATTTCCATTGTCACGGAAGGTACTTGATGT
Source organism: Streptomyces sp. SID5464 (assembly GCF_009862985.1). Classification (NCBI taxonomy): domain Bacteria; kingdom Bacillati; phylum Actinomycetota; class Actinomycetes; order Kitasatosporales; family Streptomycetaceae; genus Streptomyces; species Streptomyces sp. SID5464. The sequence goes on from NZ_WWIQ01000076.1 coordinate 249,710, forward strand.
TGCGGGAGGCATCCACCGAACTCTCACGGACCCACGGTCCCCCGGATCACCCCCAGCTCCACCAGATCCTGCGGCCGGATGCGGAGCTGGTCCGCCGTCGTCTCCACCTCGCGGGGCGGCCGCTTGAGGATGGCCGCCGCGAGCTCCGGCGCGATCACCGAGAAGTAACTGTCCGGGGTGGCCCAGGTGTTGCCGGGCGCGGCCAGCGCCAGCGCGCCGCCGGAGCCGCCCTCGCCGATCACCAGCGTCGTCACCGGGGTGCGGGCGCCCGCCACCGCGCCGAACAGGTCCGCGATCGCGGGACCCGCGCCCTGCCGCTCCGCCGCCGCGTCGTTGGCGGCGCCCGGGGTGTCCACGAGGGTCAGCACCGGGATGCCCAGCCGGTCCGCGAGACGGATCAGACGGGCGGCGGTGCGGTAGCCGGCGGGGCGGGTCGCGGTTCCGGTCTGCGCGGCGTACGCGATCGTGCGGCCCTCGTGCGTGCCGAAGCCGCACAGCATGCCGTCCGGGTCCGTGCCGCCGCAGCGGTCGCCGCTGATCGCCGCTCGGTCGGAGAAGTAGGCGTCCAAGTAGGCGGCGGCGCGCGGGCGCCGGGGTGAGCGGGCGCGCCGGACGGCGTCCCAGCCGGTGGCGGGCAGGCCCGCGTCGTCGCCGAGCGGTTCGGGCGGCGGCGCCGGCGTGCCGGACGGGCACGTCAGCAGCCGCAGCCACCGGCCCAGCGTCCCGCGCAGGTCCTCCGGCCGTACGACCGCGTCCGCCGCCCCCGCCGCGACCTGCGCCTCGGCCGTGTAGGCCGCCGGGTCCGCGTCCGCCGGCCGCACCCGGGAGCCGGCGAAGCCGACCTGGGCCCCGGGCAGCGCGAGGACCACGTCGGCGCCCGCGCCCAGGGTGGCCCAGCCGCCCCCGGTGGTCGGATCGCGCACCACGGCGACCTGCGCGAGTCCCGCTTCCCTGGTGAGCGCCGACTGCCGGGCCACGCGCTGGAGTTGGGTCAGGGCGAGCATGCCCTCCTGCATCCGGCTGCCGCCGGTGGCGACCAGCGGCACGACCGGGAGGCGGTGCTCACGGGCGTAGGTGTACGCCGCCTCCAGCCGGTCGCCGGTGCGTTCGCCGAGCGAGCCGCCGAGGAAGCCGAACTCGAAGGCGATCAGCACGGCCCGGGTACCGCCGACGCGGGCGGTGCCGCAGACCACGGACTCCTGCTCGCCGGTGCGTTCGGCGGCACGGGTGCGCAAGGCGTCGTAGCCGGGCCAGCCGAGCGGGCCGTCCGGCTTCGCGTCCCGTATGACGGCCGGCAGTTCGGCGAAGGTGGAGTCGTCGGCGATGGCGTCGGCGACCGCGCGGGCGGAGGGGCGCTCAGTCCCGGGGAGGCGCTCAGTCATGGGGCAGCGCCCGCTTCATGATCTTCCCCATGTCGTTGCGGGGCAGGGCGTCGAGGTGGTGGACGACCCGGGGGCGCTTGTGCGGGGCGAGACGCTTGGCCACGTGATCCGCCAACTCCTCCAGCGACGGCGGGGAATCGGGCTCCGCCGGGACGATCCACGCCACGATCCGCTCGCCCAGGTCGGCGTCCGGCTCCCCGGTGACGGCGGCCTCCCGCACCCCCGGGTGTTCCAGGAGCGCGTTCTCGATCTCCCCCGCCCCGATCTTGTAACCGCCGCTCTTGATCAGATCGGTGGCCTTGCGCCCGACGATCCGGACATAGCCGTCGGGGTCGCGCACCGCCATGTCGCCGGTGCGGAACCAGCCGTCCGCGGTGAAGGCGGCGGCGGTGGCGTCGGGCCGGTTGAGATACTCGGTGAACAGGTTCGGGCCGCGCACCTGGATCTCGCCGACGGTCTCACCGTCGTACGCGGTGACCTCCGAGCCGTCCTCCTCGACCAGCCGCAGCTCCACGCCCGGCAGCGGCACGCCCACCGTGCCCGGGCGGGCCTCGCCGTCGGCACGGACGCTGGTGTTCATCAGCGTCTCCGTCATGCCGTAGCGCTCGATCACCCGCCGCCCGGTCGCCGTCGCGATCCGCCCGTGGTCGTGGACGGGCAGCGCGGCGGAACCGGACACCAGCAGCCGCGCCCCGGTCAGCGCTTTCACCAGCTCCGGGTCGCCGGTCACCGCCTCCGCGATCCGGTGGTACATCGTCGGCACGCCGAACAGCATGGTCGCCCCGGCGTTCAGCTCCCGGGCGACGCCCTGCGTGCTGAAGCGGCCCAGGTGCCGCACCGAACCGCCGCGCCGCAGCGGGCCGAGCGTGCCCAGGACCAGGCCGTGCACATGGAACAGCGGCAGTCCGTGGACGAGTACGTCGTCGCCGGTCCACTGCCACGCGTCGGCCAGCGCGTCCAGGGTCGAGGCGATCGCCCGGCGCGGGATGACGGCACCCTTGGGCGGGCCGGTGGTGCCGGAGGTGTAGACGATCAGGGCCGGGTCGGACTCGTCGGCGTGGTCCCCGGGGACCGGCCCGGTGCCGTGCACGTCGATGTCGAGGCGGGGCAGGTCCCGTACGGGGGCGGGGAGTTGGTCGTCCGGTGCCGTGAGCACCAGGTCGGGCGCGCTGTCGGACAGGATGTGCCCGAGTTCCTTCTCGCCCGACTTCGGGTTGAGCGGCACGGCGGGGACGCCGGCCAGCAGCGCGGCGACGACGGCGACGGCCGTCTCCATGGTGGGCGTCGCCCAGACGGCGACCCGCGTGGCCTCGCCGATGCGGCCCGTGAGTGCTCCGGCCGCGGCGGCGAGCTGCGCGTAGGTGAGGGAGCGCTCGCCGAACCGGAGGGCGGGGTGGTCGGCCGGGGGTTCGGTCAGGCCCGGGAAGAGAGGGGTCACGCGTCATCTCCTTGGCTGTTGCGTGCGGTTCGCTGTGGACGCCGGGGCTATCCCCAGCCGGGGACGACCATCACCAGCCATGCCGCCGCCGGTACGACCGCCACCACGATCCCTCCGTACACCATCAGCTGCCGGAAGAAACGCTCGCGGTCGACGTCCGGCGCGGCGGCCAGGACGAGTGCGCCGTTCGTGGAGAACGGGCTCACGTCCACGACGGTCGCGGACACGGCGAGCGCCGCCACCATGCCGATCGCGCCGATCTCGCCCCGTTCCAGGAACGGCACGGCCAGGGGGATCAGGGCGCCCATGATGCCCACGGAGGAGGCGAAGGCCGAGACGAGTGCGCCGATGTAGCAGAGCAGGACGGCGGCGAGCAGCGGGATGCCGATGTTGCCCACGCCCTCGCCTGCCCAGGTGATGGTGCCCATCTCGTCGAGGACGCCCACGTAGGTGAGGACGCCGCAGATGAGGAGGACTGTCGGCCAGGCGATCTCGCCCACCGCCTTGCGGCTGTCGTCCGGCCAGGCGGTGCTGAGGAGGACGGCGAGGGTGATGGCCGTGAGGCCTGCGTCCAGGTCGAAGACGAGGACGGCGACGACCAGGGCCAGGAGGGAGGTGAGGGTGGCGAGGCGGGATGGGGTGAGGGTGGTGATTTCCGTGCTGGGCGTGAGGGTCGCTGTCGGGTTGGGCCGCAGCTCGGCGGAGCGGGGTGCCGCTGCGCCCACCC